>CAYMTH010000521.1:0-4239 GCA_964393235.1 uncultured Solibacteraceae bacterium
GGGGGCGGGCTCCTGCGCGACGGGCGCGGGGGGCGGTTCAGCGGGCGGAGTATCGGACTTGGAGAACATGCCGATGCCGACGCCAACGGCGATGGCCAGGCCGAGCGCGGCGCCGCAGATGATCATCAGGTTCGACTTTTTCGCGGGCTCGGGCTCCGGCGCGGAAACGGGCTGCGGGCGCGGGGGTTCGGGTTTGGGAGGCTCGGGCTTGGGCGGTTCGGGCTTGGGCGCGGGCGGCTCAGGTTTGGGGGCGGGCGGCTTGGGCGGCTCGGGCTTCGGGGGTTCGGGCTTCGGGGGTTCGGGCTTGGGCGGCTCCGGTTTAGGCGCGACAACAATCGTTTCCTGCTGCTGCTGCGGGATGGCGACCGGTTTGGGAGCGGGCTGGGGCTTGGGAGCGGGAGCGGCCTGGGTGGGTTGACCGGCGGATCCGCCGCGGGGAATGGTGGTCCACCCGGGCGAGGCTTCGCAGGCGGCTTCGAGCGCGCGCATGAAGTCTACGCAGGTGGGGAAGCGGTCATCGGGACTCTTGGCGAGGGCGCGCTGGAGGACGGCGTCGATACCGGGGCTGAGAGTGGGGTTGAAGCGGGGAGCGGGCTGCGGGGGTTCGCTGACGACCCGGAAAAGGAGGGTGGGAAGGGAGTCGGCGACGAATGGCTTTTCGCCGGTCAGGAGCTCATAGAGCATGACGGCGAGGGAGTACTGGTCGGCGCGGCCGTCGACCGGGCGGCCGGAGATCTGCTCCGGCGACATATAGTTGGGGGTGCCGAGGATCTGCCCGGTTTGCGTGAGCGAGTGGGACTGCATGCGGGCGATGCCGAAGTCGGCGATCTTGGCCACGCCGTCTTTGCGCACCATGATGTTGGCGGGCTTGACGTCGCGGTGGATGATGCCGCGTTCGTGGGCGTAATCGAGGGCCTCGGCGGCCTGGCGGAGGAGGCGGAGGATGACGTGCTTGTCGACGGGGGTATCGCTGAGGAGGATCTTCTCGAGCGTGTCGCCGTCGACGAACTCCATAAAGATGAAGGCCGTATCGCCGTCGTGCTGGATATCGTAAATGGTGACGATGTTGTTGTGCGAGAGGATGCCGGCGGCCTGGGCCTCGCGCATCATCCGTTCCTGGACGTGGCGGACCTCGCGCTCATCGTTGAACTGCCCGATGCGGATGGTCTTGACGGCGACGGTCCGGCCGATAGCCGGATCCTTGGCGCGGTAGACGATGCCCATGGCACCTTTTCCCAGTTCGCCTTCGATCACGTAGCGGCCAATGCGGCCCTGGGGGGCTTGTTCCATTTTTTGTTCTTCAATGGTAACGCGAAGTTTGACGCATACGGGACACGACGTTAGCAAGAAAAGTTGCCTTGGTATGATGAAGGCTCGGATGATTTCTTCATTTTTTGGCTCAGGAGAGGGCGGCGGCAGCCTGTTGGACCGGCTGAAGCAGGGGATCGAAAAGACCCGTGCGGGGCTGGTCAACAAGATTGAGGACGTCGTTCACGGCAAGAAGCAGATCGACGGGGACCTGCTGGATGAGTTGGAATATACGCTCATCACGGCGGATATCGGTGTGCGGACGGCGACCGACGTGCTGGAGACGATCCGGCAGCGGGTGGACCGGCACCTGGTGTCGGACGCGGGCGAACTGCGGACGTTGATCCGGCAGCATCTGCTGGAAGTGCTGCAGGCGGCCGACCGGCCGGAGGCGCGCGTGGCGGAGCCGCCGCTGGTGATCATGATGGTCGGCGTGAACGGAGCGGGCAAGACGACGACGACGGGGAAGCTGGCGCGGCGGCTGCAGGAGCAGGGCAAGACGGTGATCATGGCGGCGGCGGACACGTTCCGGGCGGCGGCGATCGAGCAGCTGGCCGTGTGGGCGGACCGGGCCGACACCGACATCATCCGGCAGAACCAGGGCGCGGACCCGAGCGCGGTGGTGTTCGACGCGCTGCAGGCGGGGCGGGCGCGGAAGGCCGATGTCGTGATCGTCGACACGGCCGGGCGGCTGCACAATAAGGAAAACCTGATGGCCGAGCTCGAGAAGATGCGGCGGACGGCGACGCGGGTGATTCCCGACGCGCCGCACGAGGTCTACCTGGTGCTGGACGCGACGACGGGGCAGAACGGGCTGGAACAGGCGCGGAAGTTCACCGAGGCGGGCGGGGTGACGGGGATCGTGCTGACGAAGCTGGACGGGACGGCGAAGGGCGGCCTGGCGATCGCGATCGCTCGCGAATTGAACCTGCCGATCCGGTACGTGGGCGTCGGCGAAAAGGTGACCGACCTGCTGCCGTTCGATCCGGAACAGTACATCGCATCGCTATTCGACTAACCTCTATGACAACCGACTACATGGCCCTGGCATTGGCCGAAGCCCGGAAGGGCCTGGGGCAGACGAGCCCGAATCCGGCCGTAGGGGCCGTGATCGTGCGGGACGGCGAGATCGTGGGCGTGGGACACCACATCTACGCGGGCCGGAAGCACGCCGAGATCGTGGCGCTGGAGCAGGCCGGGGAGCGGGCGCGGGGGGCGACGGTGTACCTGACGCTCGAGCCGTGCGCGCACGACGGGCGGACGGGGCCGTGCGCGGACGCCTTGGTCGACGCGGGCGTGGGCGAGGTGGTGGCGGCGATGGAGGATCCGAACCCGCTGGTGAGCGGGAAGGGGTTCGAGAAGCTGCGGGCGGCCGGGATCGGCGCGCGCGTGGACGCGGCGCATACGGCCGATGCGGAGGCGCTGAACGAGCCGTTCTGCTTCTACATGCGGGAGCGGCGGCCGCTGGTGACGCTGAAGAGCGCGTTGACGCTGGACGGGAAGATCGCGGCGCCGGACGATAACGAGGGCTGGATCACGTCGGAGACGGCGCGGGCGCACGTGCAGCAGCTGCGGCACATGACGGACGCGATCGTGACGGGGATCGGAACGGTGGAATCGGACGACTGCGCGCTGACGGACCGGACGGGGCTGGAGCGGAGCCGGCCGCTGCTGCGGATCGTGGTCGACTCGCAATTGCGGGTGCGGCCGGATTCGCAGATGGTGCGGGCGGGAGCGTCGAGCCTGCTGGTGGCGACGACGTCGGCGGCGAACGCCGACCGGCGGCGGGCGCTGGAAAAAGAGGGCGTCGAGGTGGCGGTGCTGGACGGGCCGGACGGGCGGACGAATCTGCGGGCGCTGATCGAGCTGCTGGCGGGGCGGAACTACCACTCGCTGATGATCGAGGCGGGGAGCAAGGTGAACGGCGCGGCGCTCGACGCCGGGATCGTGGACAAGATCTTTTTCTACTACGCGCCGAAGATTTTCGGCGGGCTGCAGTCGCTGCCGGTGGCGGGCGGGCGCGGACGGCGGCGGCGCGCGGACGCGATGCTGCTGCGGGACGTGAAGCTGCATCCGATGAGCCGGGACGAGTTCGCGGTGGAGGCGTGGGTGGTGAAGGGAGCGCGGGCCTGATGTTTACGGGAATCGTGGAAGAGCTGGGCAGCGTGCTGTCGCTGGAGCGGCGGGGCGAGGGGGCGCGGCTGCGGGTGGGCTGCTCGACCGTACTGGGCGACGCGTTCGCGGGCGCGAGCATCGCGGTGAACGGCGTGTGCCTGACGGCGGTGGATCTGCGGCCGGACAGCTTCGCGGCCGACGTGGCGCCGGAGACGATGGCGCGCACCAATATCGGCGACCTGCGGGCCGGGCGGCGGGTGAACCTGGAGCGGCCGATGTCGCCGTCGGGACGGCTGGGCGGGCATATCGTGCAGGGGCACGTCGACGGGACGGGCGAGTTTCTGGGGCTGTCATCGATCGGGAACGACAACTGGTGGCTGCGGATCCGCGTGCCGGAGCAGTTGGACCGCTATCTGGTTTGGAAGGGGTCGGTGGCGATCGACGGGATCAGCCTGACGATTGCGTCGATGGAAGACCGGGTGATGGGGGTGACGATCATTCCGCACACCTACGAGAAGACGACGCTGGGTCAGTACAAGCCGGGCGAGCGGGTGAACCTGGAGACCGACGTGCTGGCGAAGTATGTGGAGAAGCTGATGCGCTGGCGCGGATCCGACACGCTGACGCTGGAACGGCTGCGGGAGCTGGGCTACTAGGATTTAGTGGGCGGCCGCCTTGGCCGGGGCCGGCGGCGGCATGGCCGAGGGCTTCGCGGCGGGCTTCGGCGGCGGCGCGGCAACGTCGGGCCTGGTGCGCGCGGGCGCGTCTTCCAGCTTCAGTTTGGGGATGGGCAGGACGCGGGAGCGGGCGGGGCTG
>CAYMTH010000522.1:0-3899 GCA_964393235.1 uncultured Solibacteraceae bacterium
ATCGAATCTTGCTTTGGCTTGCCAGCGCTGCAATCTGAAAAAGGGACCGAATCTTACTGGAATCGATCCCGATTCCGGCACCGTTTCTGTCTTGTTCGATCCCCGAACCGACTCCTGGTCGGAGCACTTTCGACTCCGCCAGGGCCGCATCGAGGGCGCTTCACCGGTCGGCCGCGCAACCGTAGCTGTACTGGAGTTGAACGACCCGCGCCGGGTGGAACTCCGTCAGGAAATTCCACCGGCCGAACTCCTGTTCCCTACTCCCGATTAATCAAGCTCGCCACGTACCCGCCGCCGAACCCGTTGTCGATGTTCACCACCGTCACGTTCGACGCGCAGCTGTTCAACATCCCCAGCAGCGCCGCCAGCCCGTTGAAGCTCGCCCCGTAGCCGATGCTCGTCGGCACCGCGATCACCGGCACGCTCACCAGTCCGCCCACCGCGCTCGGCAGCGCCCCTTCCATGCCCGCGCATACGACGATCACCTTCGCCTGCGTCAGCCGTTCCCGGTTGTTCATCAGCCGGTGAATGCCCGCCACGCCGATGTCGTGGATCGAATCCACCTCGTTGCCCATCACCTCGGCGGTGATGCGCGCCTCCTCGGCCACCGGAATGTCGCTCGTCCCGGCGCACACCACGGCCACCTTCCCGCGCCCGCGGATCGTCTTGTTCCGCCACAGCCGCATCGCTCCCGACAGCGGATGATGCTCGATCTCCGGCAGAGCCTCCTTCACCAGCGCCGCCGCCTCCGGCGTCGTCCGCGTGATCAGCAGGTTCTCCGACTTCGCCGCCAGCTTCACGGCGATCTCCCGCACGTGCTCCGGCGCCTTCCCGAGTCCGAAGATCACCTCCGGCATCCCGTGCCGCAACGCCCGGTGATGGTCCACCTTCGCGAAGCCCAGGTCTTCAAACGGCATGTGCTTCATCCGGTCCAATGCGTTGTCCACGTCGACCGCGCCGGAGCGCACCTGTTCCAGCAGTTCTCGAATCTTTGCTGCGTCCATGGTTTGTTTGGATGAACTAGAAGTCCAATCGGTCGCCAGGTTTCAGCTTATGTTTTGCCGCCACCCCCGCATTTGTCTCCAATACGTACAGTGACCGCGCCGTCCCCCCGTACTGCGGGCACTTCTTCGCGCTCTCGCTCTGGCACGGCGGCACGTTGGGGACAATCTCCTGAATCAGCCGGTTCTGGTCCATCCAGATCACGTCCAGCGGAATCCGGTTCTGGTACGTCCACACCGGGTACGTCCCCGCCTGCCCGTACACGAACAGCATCGCGCGGTCGGCGTCCAGTTTGTCCCGGAACATCAGCCCCTTGGCCATGTCGAACTGCTTGGTCGCCACCTCGGCCCGGTACTTCTCCCCGTCCGGCATCCGCACCTCGCGCGTGTAGAGGTCGTCGATCGTCGCCGTCTTGCGCCCGTCTCCGGCGCATCCGCCGAGAAAAATCGCAACAACAAGCACCCAATATGTTTGAAACCGCATCCGCTAAAATGGTAACGCAAGATGTTTTTCCAGCGCCTGCGCATGACGCTCGACATGATTAAGTTCGAGCATTCGATCTTTGCTTTGCCATTCGCCCTGACGGGCGCCCTTCTGGCCTGGCGCAACGGCGGCTTCCCGGTCGACGGCGCCGCCTGGAAGCTCGTCTGGATCGTCGTCGCCATGGTCGGCGCGCGCTCGGCCGGCATGGCCTTCAATCGCATCCTCGACGCTGACATCGACGGCCGCAACCCGCGCACGAAAACCCGCCACATCCCCGCCGGCCTGCTCAGCTCCGGCTTCGCCTGGGGCTTCCTCGCCGCCATGTCCGGCATCCTCATCCTCGCCGCCGCCATGCTCGGCCCGCTCTGTCTCTACCTCTCCCCCCTCGCCCTCGCCGTCGTCATGGGCTACAGCTACACCAAGCGCTTCACCTCCTGGTCCCATCTCGTCCTCGGTTTCGCCCTCGGCATCGCCCCCGCCGCCGCCTGGATCGCCGTCGAGGGCACGCTCGACCCGCGCATCCTCTGGCTCACCGCCGCCGTCACCTTCTGGACCGCCGGCTTCGACATCATCTACTCCTGCCAGGACTTCGAGTTCGACCGCGGCGCCGGCCTCCACAGCATCCCCAAGCGCCTCGGCATCGGCCGCGCCCTGCTCGTCAGCCGCTTCCTCCACCTGGCCATGCTCGTCTGCCTCGTCATGCTGCTCCAGGCCTTCTCGCTCGGCGCCCTCGGCGCCGCCGGCATCGCCGCCGTCGCCGCCCTGCTCGTCTACGAGCACAGCCTCGTCAAGGCCGACGACCTCAGCCGCGTCAACGCCGCCTTCTTCACCGTAAACGGCTACGTCAGCGTGCTATTCTTCGTTTTTTGGGCCGCCGATGTCTGGTACGCCCGTCGAGGAGTCTAATTTCCGCCCTATGAATCCCCAGTTTGAAGACGCCCGGCTCCTGCCCATCCGCGACAAGGTCCTCGCCGGCGAACGCCTCTCCTTCGACGACGGCGTCACGCTCTTCCGCTCCACCGACCTTCTCGGCGTCGGCTGGCTCGCCAACGTCGTCCGCGAGCGCATCAACGGCAACATCACCTACTTCAACGTCAACCGGCACATCAATCCCACCGACGTCTGCACCGCCTCCTGCCGCCTCTGCGCCTTCGGCAAACAGGTCCGCAACACCGCCGGCTATACGATGTCGCTCGAACAGGTCTGGGAAGTCGCCGGCCGCGGTTACTCGGAAGCCGTCAGCGAATTCCACATCGTCGGCGGGCTCCACCCCACCCTCACCCTCGACTGGTACTGCGAAATGCTCCGCGGCCTCAAGCAGCGCTACCCGCAGGTCCACCTGAAGGCCTTCACCATGGTCGAGATCTCCTATCTCGCCAAACGCGCCAAACTCCCCATCCGCGAAGTCCTCATCCGCCTCCGCGACGCCGGCATGGACTCCCAGCCCGGCGGCGGCGCCGAGATCTTCTCCGAACGCGTCCGCCGCATCATCTGCGACCACAAGATCGACGGTCAGGAGTGGATCGACGTCGCCCGCATCTCCCACGAACTCGGCATCAAAACGAACTGCACGATGCTCTACGGCCATCTCGAAGGCCCCGAGGACCGCGTCGACCACTTCATCCGCCTCCGCAACCTCCAGGACGAAACCGGCGGCTTCCAGACGTTCATCCCTCTCGCCTTCCACCCCGACAACACGGCCCTCTCCCACATCCCCAAAACCACCGGCTACGACGACCTCCGCAACATCGCCGTCTCCCGCCTCATCATCGACAACATCCCCCACATCAAGTCCTACTGGGTCATGATGTCGGAAGCCATGGCCCAGATCGCCCAGCGCTTCGGCGCCGACGATATCGACGGGACCATTGTCGAAGAGAAGATCTACCACGACGCCGGCGCCACCACCAGCCAGAGCCTCCGCCGCGGCGACCTGCTCCGCCTCATCCGCGAAGCCGGCCGCGAGCCGCTTGAGCGCGATACGCTCTACCGCCCCGTCACCCGCACCGAAAACGCCTTTACGATCCTCGTCTAGTCTCGCGGGTCCAGCCGGATCATCGACAGGTTCACCGTGAACGTCCGGTCGTCCGGCGGCGCCTGCCACGTCGGCGAGGCTTCGATCGAGATCTGATACTCCGCCGCCTCCGGCACGTCGGCCTCGAGGATAAACAGCCCCGTCCGTTCCAGCGTCCATGTATGCAGCGGCGCGCCGTTCACGCGCACCGCGATCTGCGGCGCCGCGCCCCCGGCGAACAGCTTCTCGTGCGCGTGCCCGCGAATCCGCAGCTTCTGCGGCACGCCCCGCACGTTCGCCAGCCGCGCCTCGGCCCGCGCCCCGATCCACCGGTACTTGTTCCCGTACACGCCCTCGAGCTCGTACCACCCCGCGCCCAGCTTCTCCGCATGCGCCGGCA
>CAYMTH010000522.1:3936-4228 GCA_964393235.1 uncultured Solibacteraceae bacterium
GCGAGAAGTCGATCACGTCCTCCCGGTCGCCCGGGTACAGCTCTTTTTTGTCCTCGCTCCGCAGCAGGTTGTACACCCCGCCCTCGAACGGCGCCGCGTAGGCGCACTTCGTACACCGCAGCGTCTGCTCTTCATCCAGCCGGAACTTCCCGCCGCAGTCCGGACACTGCAGCCGCGTCTCGAACGGCGCCGCCGGGTCGATCTCTACCGGCGTCCCCGGCTTCTTCAACGCCGCCGCCAGCGTCCCGCCCAGCAGCCGCGCCGGCACCCAGTCCGAGCCGTGCTTGTCGAT
>CAYMTH010000523.1:0-2450 GCA_964393235.1 uncultured Solibacteraceae bacterium
GTGTAGCCGCTTTCCAGGTCGCTCTTCCAGCCACGGTAGCACTTGTCCACGCGCAGACTGTCCATGGCGTAGAGGCCAAAGTCGCGGATATCAAAAGCCGCACCAGCAGCCCAGATCGCGGCGTACAAAGCGGGCAACTGCGCCACGGGGTTGGCGGTGTAGGCGGCCTTGGCAGCGGCGGTGAAGGGCTGCTGCAGGTCGGGGAGGAAGAAGAGGGCCATGGAACGGTTGTAGCGTTCGCGGATGCCGCCTTCGAACTCATAGCGCAAGCCGAGCGAGAGACGGAGCTTGCGGCTGACGCGCCAATCGTCCTGGAAATAAAGGCCGCGGCGGGGGGTGGTGTAGGCGGTGGAGTCATTGGTATCGATCGAGATACCGCTGGGGATGCCCATCATGAACGCAGCCCAATCGTGCCCGTGGGAGGCGGCAAGGTTATCGACGTTGGAGGCACGGGTAAAGGCATTGTTGAAGCTGAAGGCACCGGAGGACGAGCCTGGCCCAAGGCCGGCCCAGAGGTGGCGCCGTTCCTGGATGCCGTACTTAAAGGAGTGATTGCCGCGGATGGTGGTCATCTGCACGCGGAGTTCGCCGGTGGAGCCGATGGAACCCACAACCGGATAACCACCGCCGACTCCCGAGATGCTGCCGGCGAAGCCCAGTTGGGGGAGCATGCGATTGGCGCCGGCGCGCTGTTCGAGGTAGTCGGGGAGGCCGACATCCTTCGGGCCGTACGCGATCCGGGTGGTGTTGCGGGAGCCTTCTTCGAACCGCGAGATCCCGAAGTTGACGTCGAGGACGTTGGAAGCCGAGAGGGCATAGAGCCAGCCGACGTTACCGCCACGGTTGATGCGGGTCAGGCCGTTGGAGTGGAGGCCACGAACGGTCTCATAGGTCCAGTCGTATTCGTCGGCGAGACGGTCGTTCCACTGCCAGCGGACGTTGAAGCTATGTTTGTCGTTGAGCTTGTAATCGAAGCGGTTGATGATGGAGTTGAACTTCTCGTCCTTCGGCATGGCGAAGGCGAGGTAGTTGATGGTCTGCTCCGGCGTTACGAGGCCGGGAATGTTGTTGGGGGTGGGGTAGAGCTTCGAGTAGAAGTCATAGACCGGGTTCAAGACCGGAATGCCGCGGTTGCCGGGGAAGGGCGTGCGGACGATCTGATTGCCCTGGAGTCGCGCGCTGCGGGGATCGTAGATGGTGAAGCGCTGGGCGCCGTTGGGAGCGTTGAGCAGTTCGCTGAAATCGCCCTGGCGCATAGCCATGGTGGGCACGGTGACGTTGACGCTGTCGGTGGTTTCGGCCTTGGACTGGCGGATGCCGTTCCAGGTAAACGACCAGAACAGTTTGTTGCGGCCGTCGTAGACCTTCGGGATCCAGACGGGGCCGGAAGCCATGAAGCCGTAGTTATTCGAACGGCCGGTGGCCTGTTTCTGTTCGTCGGGCTTCAACTGGCCGGCGCGGGCGCGGGCGTCGAAGCTTTCGCGCTGGAAGTGGCCGGTGGCGTTCCAGCGCTGTTGCCAGTGCTGGTTGAAGATCGAGCCGTGGAGCTTATTGGTACCGCCGCGAGAGGAGACGTTGATGGCGGCGCCGGAGGTGAAGCCCTGGCTGGCGTCGAAGTTGGAGGTTTCGAGCTTGAATTCGGTGATGGCGTCCGAGGGGGGCACGTAGCCGACGCGGCGGCCGGTGCCGGTGACGGTCATGCCGTCGATGGTGTACTCGTTCTGGCCGACACCGCCCATGGTGTTGAACGCGGAGGTGCCACCGTTATCGAAGGGGCGGCGGTACTCGGGCTGGCCGGTCCACTGCATGCCGGGGGCGAGCGCGGTGAGGGCGAACGGGTTCAAGTCCGAGAACGGGAGGTTGACGAGGTTTCGAGCAGCGGAACGTCGGCGGTGACTTCGACCGTTTCGACGACCTGGCCGACTTCGACCTTCATGTCGATTTCGAGACGGGAGCCGACCTGCACCTGGACATTCGGCCGGACCACCTTCTTAAATCCGGAGGCTTCCACGGTAACCGTGTAGTTACCGGGTTCGAGATAGTTAAATTCGTAGTAGCCGGTCGGATTCGTTTCTCCCCGGCGAGTTTCATTCGTGGCCGCGTTGGTGACGGCTACCTTAGCGCCCGGCACAACGCCGGCTTGTGTATCGATCACGCGACCGGTGATGGCGCCGCGAGACTCCTGCGCGAACGCCGCGCCGGCTGCGAGCAGCAACGTGGCGAGGCAAAATCCAAAGGATTTGTTCGACATAGACCCCTTTCGATTCCCTTCAAATAAACAAGACCCGTCACACCTGCGGGTCCAAGCTGTTAACATTCTACACTTTCAAGGGAAAAAGGGAATACGGCGGATCCGGCGCCTCCACCGTGTCCTCGGCACTGGTGCGGCTTAGCGAAGGATGCCGCTGAGGATGGCCGCACCGCCGTTGCTGACGACGACGACCGAGCCG
>CAYMTH010000523.1:2460-4222 GCA_964393235.1 uncultured Solibacteraceae bacterium
ATCCCCTTGCTTGGTATTCAGGTCGAGTTGACCGCCGCGAATCGGGGCGGCGGAGAGCGTAATTGAGCCGGCGTTGACGCCATCGACGGTGACGTCGAGGGTCGTTCCGGCGGGGAGCGGAAGGCGATTTACCTCGACAGAGAAACGGGCCCGTCGTTCTGCGGGCACGGAGCGGAACCGAGCACTCCCTTGCGCGGAAATGCCGTTGAGTCCTCTGGCAATGAGGGGCGCGTAGATGCGGACCTCATCAACCGAGGCGAGGACCAGGCACGGGGCAAGCAGGAGGAAGTCGAGCGCGAAGAGGTTCCGGCTTCGGCGGGTGAAGAAGTTCATAGAGATGCACAGTCCTTGGGTAGACCTGTTCCGGGCTACGCTCGGTCGCCGCCCACTCCACGTTCAGACAACCGGGGTTTGGCGGCGGAACAGAAAAGTGAAAAAAAACAGCGGCGGGGACCAGAAAACGGAAGGAGATGCGTAAGGACTGGCGGGGAAGGCTGGCAGTGTTTGGAAGTAAGGAGGGGATACAGCGGACCCGGCGTCCCTGCCGGGTCCGCTGCACAGAGGCGCCCTAGCGAAGCACGCCGCTCAGAATAGCCGCGCCGGCATTGCTGACGACGACGACCGAGCCGGCCTTGACGGCCGGGACAACATCCCCGTCCTGGGTGTTGAGGTCGAGTTCCCCGCCGCGAATGGGGGCAGCGGAGACGGTAATGGAGCCGGCGTTGACGCCGTCGACGGTGACATCGAGGGTGGTGCCGGCGGGGAGATTGACATCCTGGACTTCGACGGAGAAATCGGCGCGGCCCTGGGCGGCGCGGTAGTCGGCGCGGCCGGAAGGAGTGAGGCCGCTGATGGCGCCGCCGGTGAGGGCGGTGCGCATACGGAGTTCGCCGGCCTTGGCGAGGATGAGGGTGGGGGCGAGGAGTAGGAAAGCCGCGGCGACGAGGGTCTGGCGGCGGGAGGTGAAGAACTTCATTGGGATGTACCGTCCTTGGTAGTGAGATTGAGAATCGGCGGTCATGCGCCGTCTACGCAAGAATCAGACACCCGTCAATCGACGGCGGAACAGAAAAGTGAGAAAAAAGATACCGGCGGCGGCGCCGGCAGCGAAGGGCCACCAGGGGAGGGTGAGCGAGAGGGGGGTGTGGCCGTCGCCGCTCAGCAGGTAGGGCGCCCAATAATAGGGATGGGATTGGGGGCCGGTTTGGCGGGCGAGGGCGAGTTTGGCGTCGCGGAGGGCCTCGGCCTTGGTGGCGCCTTCGGCGAGGCGGCGGTAGAAGTGGCCCATCAGTTCGGCGGAGGCGCGATCGGAGACGCGCCAGAGGGAGCTGACGGTGGCGCGGGCGCCGGGGCCGAGGAAGGCGCGGCTGAAGTTTTCGACGCCTTCGCCGCGGACGTAGCGGCCGCGTTCGGATTCGCAGGCGGCGAGGGTGACGAGTTCGACGGCGGGGAGGGAGAGTTTGGCGATTTCACCGGCGAAGAGGTATTGCGAGGCCGGGTCGGGACCGGCGGGGGTGAACAGGAGGCGGGAGCGGCGGGAGTCGGTAACGTCGATGGCGCCGTGGGTGGCGAAGTGGAGGACGGGGGTCTGGCCGGTGGCGGGGGAGAGGACTTCGCGCTTCTGATTGGCCGGGCCGAGGTGGAGGAGGCTGCGGCCGGGAAGGGCGGCGGCGGCGGCGCGGGCGGCTTCGGCGGCGGCGGGGGCGGCGGGGCGGCCGTCGAGCGTGGGGCCGGCAGGGGAGCCGGGCGGCGGCGGGGCGAA
>CAYMTH010000524.1:0-4221 GCA_964393235.1 uncultured Solibacteraceae bacterium
GGTCGACGGGGATCAGCGGATTGGCCTTCTTCGGGTCGGCGCCCTTGGCGGCCAGCGCGTCGCGCATCGCGGCGATATCGACCACGCAGGGCACGCCCGTGAAGTCCTGCAGCAGCACGCGGGCCGGCATCATGTTGACGTCGCGCGCGGGCGCCGCCGTATCCCACTGGCCGACGTACTCGGCGTCGGCGGCCTTGAAGGAAACGCCGTCCTCGTTGCGGACGATGTTTTCCAGCAGGACGCGGATCGAATACGGCAGGCGCGCGAGATTCGTCACGCCCTTCGCTTCCAATGCCCGCAGGCTGTAGATCGTGTAGTTTTTGCCGCCGACAGTAAGCGTCTTCGCGGCGCCGAATGAGTTCTTGCTTGCCATGGAAATCCTCGAGAAAAGTCGTTACATGAACGCCGGAACGTCGATGCCCAGAATCTGCAGCGTCCGTTCGAGTTGCGCGCGGAACTGCGCGGTAAGCCAAAGCAGGAAGGCGCGCTTTTCCGCGTCCGCTTCCTGAATGACCGGATAGTCGTGATAGAAGTTGGCGAACTGCTGCGCCAACTGAAACGCATAACGGGCCATGTGCGCCGGTTCGCCCGCCGCCAGAGCCGCGGCAATCGCCTGATCGGTGCGCGACACCGCCAGCAGGTACTGCCACAAGCCTTCCTCGGCCAGCAGCCGCGCGCAGACCTCCGCCGTCAGCACGGCCGGGAAGTCCGGCAGCTCGCCGGCCTTCTGCAGAATTTTCGCCGCGCGCACGGCCCCGTATTGCACGTACGGCCCCGTTTCGCCGGTGAAGCTCAACGCCTCCTGGAAGTCGAAGGCGATGACCGTATTCCGCGTGAACTTCAACATGAAGTAGCGCAGCGCGCCGATCGCGATCGCCCGCGCCGCCGCCTCCTGCTCTTCGCCCGAACGCTCCGCGTTCCGGCTCGCCACTTCGTGCAGCGCCGAGGCAATCAGCTTGTCGATCAGGTCGTCGGCCTTCACGCCGAGCCCCTTCCGCCCGCTCACCTCGACGTACGGCCGCGCCTGGTCCTCCGCGCTCAGTTCGATCCCCATCTCGACGCACGTCCGCGGCGACAGCGCCACCATCTCGTAGCTGAAGTGGATCGAGTTCGCCGCCTGCTCGTCGAAGTGCAGCGCCTTCAACCCCGCCACCACCACGTCCTGCAGGTAGCTCTGCCGCGAGTCGATGACGTTGAACACCTTCCGCCCGCCGCCGAACGACACGGCCGCCGCGCCCTCCGGCGTGTCCGTCGAAACGAACACCGGATGGCCGTCCGGATAAGTGCGGAACGGCGTGTAGTAGAAGTCCTTGCCCAGCAGGCCGAACTTCCACATCTGGTAGGCGATGTCCTTGCCGACGTAGGTCACCGTGCCATTCGACCGCACGATCACCTTCGAGTCCTCGTCCTCGCGGTTCTCATCGAACGCCGACCCCGGCATCACCCAGCAGCCCTTGTTCTTCCCCTCGGTCTCGAAGTAGATCGCCCCGCGTTCCTTCAGCTGCTCGAACGCCGACGCCCAGAACTTCAGGTGCAGGATCTCGCTCTCGCGCGGCAGCACGTCGTACTGAATGCCCAGGCGCCACATCGTGTTCATGTGGCACTCGACGATCGCGTCGGCCACCAGGCGGCCGAGCTCGGCCAGCTCGCCCTCGCCCGATTCGATCGCGTGCAGCGTGTCCCGCCGCCACTGCAGCGAGTCCGGGTTGTCTTTGTAGTACTGCGAAATCTTCGCGTAGAGGTCCCAGCAGACATAGTCGAATCGGTCGCCGGCGATCAGTTTCGCGACGTCGTCCGGCGTGGCCTTCTCGAGGTAGTGAAAGCCCACCACGACGTCGGCCACCTGCACGCCGGTGTTGTCGATGTAGTTCTGCACCTCCACCCGCTGCCCGCTCGCGCGCAGCATCCGCACGAAGGTGTCGCCCAGTATGGCGTTGCGCAGGTGCCCGATGTGCGCGGCCTTGTTCGGGTTGATGTTGGTGTGCTCGACGATGACTTTCCCGTCGCCGCCCGCGGCCGCCGCGCCGCCACCCGGCCGCACCGCCGCCACCGCCAGCGCCCCGCGGTCCAGCCGCAGGTTGATGTAGCCGCCGCCGGCCACCTCGAGCGTCTGCACGCCCTCGATCGACGGCAACTCCGCCACCAGCTCCTCGGCAATCGCCCGCGGCGCCTTCTTCAACTGCCGCGCCAGCTGAAACGCCACCGGCAACGCAAACTCACCAAAGGACGCCTGCCGCGGCTGCTCCAGGGTAACCGCGATCTCGACGCCGTAACGAATCAAAATGTGTTGGGAAACCGCGCCGAGAATGCGCGATTCAAGTTGTGGAAGCACGTGTAACGATTATATCAGCGGCCCGGCGCCGGCCCGCCCGATCAAATCTCGTATTCCGGCGGCCGCTGCCGCCCGAAATTGATGTGATTCCACATCCGCTCGTGCAAAAAGTACAGCCCGAGCTTCACCACCGAGTCGGCAATCCCCGCCCCCGCCGACGTCTTCCAGTCCCCGGTCAACACAAAGAAAATACCGGCCGTCGACAGGGATCCGAACAAACGGTAACTGACGGCTTTCGCAACGCTGCGCGACTTGGAATCCATTCTGCCTCGATCGAATCATAGCATACCCGATCAGAAAGATCGACAAATCGAAACCTGCATCCTGAACGCCCCTTGGCTAATCTGGTTATAGAGTGCCGAAAGTAACGTTTCTCCCCGCCAACATCACCGTCGATTACGACCCGGACACCATGCCGTACTCCGAACACGGCCTGAAAGGTTCCCTGCTCGACATCGCCCTGAACAACAACCTCCACCTCGAGCACGCCTGCGGCGGCAGCTGCGCCTGCCCCACCTGCCACGTGGTCGTCCGTTCCGGCGACGCCAATCTCTCGGAGATGGAAGACGAGGAAGCCGATCGCGTCGAAATGGCCGCCGGCCTGACGCTCCACTCGCGCCTCGGCTGCCAGGCCGTCGTTAAGGGCGACGTCACCGTCGAAATCCCCGACTGGAACCGCAACTACGTCTCCGAAGGCGGCGGGTCGATCAATCTCGGCGACGCCATCCCCGTCAAAAAGCCGTAGTCCCGGCTACTCGGCTTTCTTTTCTTCCGGCTTCCGCGCCGGCAGCGAGGCTTGGGCGCGCTCGACCTGATCCACCGTCAGGCGCGCCTTCATCACCGTAGTCGACTGATTCTGGACGACTTCCACCCCGTCGAGCACCGGCAGCCACGCCTCCCGCTGCGGCGCCGGCATCGCGATCCGCGCCAAGCCCACCAGCCCGCGCAGCGAATCGTGGACCTGCTTAGCGCCGGTCTCATCGGCGCAGATCGCGTCGAACTCCACCGCCACGCCGTCCACCAGGCTCGCGTGCATCGACACCATCCGGACCTTGTCCATCAGCTTCGGCAGGTTCTGCAGGAAGTTCATCGCCATCGCGTTGCCGCCCTCTTTGGAAGGCTGCGCCTCGGGCAGTTTCGGCAGCGCCGCCGCGTCGGCCACGGCCCAGAAATGCGCGTCCGGCGGGATCGCGTTCAGCCGGTCCCGCAGCGACTGCGGCGGTCCCGCCTTCGCCGTATCCCGGCTGTCGATCAGCTCCTTCAGCTTCGCCGTATGCCCGAAAATCCCCGTCGACGAGTTCAGGAACCACACCGCGTACTCCTCGTTGCCGAGCAGCATCGACCCCTTATAACTCATCCGTTGCACGCCCTCCCGGTCGATCCGCGGCTCCAGCCCCATCGGCGCGAACTCGCCCCGGGCGTAGACCAGCGTTTCTTTCCCATCGGTCGACCACAGCACCTCCCACAGCGTCTTGCGCACGTCGAAACTGGTCTCCTCGGCCAGTTTGTCGAGCCGCGCGCTCACCCCCGGCTGCTCCAGCATCTTTTTCCACGCCGCCGTCTTCACCAGCGACTTCACCCGCATCGCCCCCATCGCCACCGTGTTGGACGGCACCATGGTGAGCAGCGACGCGTCCACGGCCACCGACGACCGCTCGCGTTTACAGCCCGCGGCGGCCACCAGCAGCGTCATCACCAGAATCAATCGAAAAACCATGTGCGGCGAGTTCCTTCCTACAATGGGAGCAGTGCGTCCCTTCCATTAGACGCACCCGAGGGGGCATTTCTTTCCATTATGTTTCGCGTCGACGCGCAGCACTCCTACGCACCGCCGCACCAGGGGCCGGAGTGGTACGGCAAAATCCTGGCCCGCAACAAGTTCGAGGCCT
>CAYMTH010000525.1:0-4217 GCA_964393235.1 uncultured Solibacteraceae bacterium
GCCTGACGCCCCTCGAACTGCAGGATCGCATCGCGTCCATGCTCAAGGAACGCGAACTCGTTCGCGAACCCCAGGTCTCCGTGTTTACGCGCGAATTCCGCTCCCAGCCCGTGTATGTCCTCGGCGCCGTAAACCAGCCCGGCCAGTACATGGCGACAACGCAACTTCGCTTGCTCGACGCGCTCAGTCTCGCCGGAGGCCTCGATCTCAAGCGCGCCGCCGGCCACCTGCTCATCCAGCGCCGGCGCGACACGCCGGATCCGCCCCGCGCGCCCTTCCAGTTCGAAGAACGCGAGTCGCTCCAATCCTCCGGCCGCATCCGCATCAACCTGACTGACCTGCTCGATAACGGCGATCTCTCCTTGAACATCCCCCTCGAAACCGGCGACGTCATCCAGGTCCCGGAAAAGGAGACCGAGCAGTTCTACGTCGTCGGCGATGTGCAGCGTCCCGGCGCCTTCCCCTTCGGCGCCCAGCGCGGCGTGACCGTCCTGACCGCCCTCTCCTTCGCCGGTGGTTTCGGCCGGACGGCCAAGTCCGAGCACGCCCGCATACTCCGCGAGGTGGCCGGCCAGAAGACCCGCCAGCACATCGAGGTCGACATCAAGAAAGTGATGCTCGGCAAAGCGGAGGACCTCGCGCTCCGCCCCGAAGACCTCCTCGTCATTCCCACCAGCGGCAGCAAGACGTTCCAGACCTACGTTCTGCCCGCCGCCGTCGCCACCAGCATCGGCTCGCTGATTTGGGCGGGATTTGCCCGTTAGCGGGTCCCTCCAGCAAAGCCATCCACGGAGGAAATCTCATGAAAGTCCTTGTCACAGGCGGTGCGGGCTTTATCGGCTCGCACGTTGTCGATCGATGCGTCTCGCTCGGCCACGACGTTGTCGTCGTCGATGATCTCTCGTCCGGCCAGGAGCGCTGGGTCAATCCCAAGGCCCGCTTCTACAAGCTCGACATTCGCGATCCGCGCTTGCAGTCCCTCCTCGAATGGGAGCGGCCCGAAGTCATCTCCCACCAGGCGGCCCGCGCCAACGTGCGCGAATCGCTCGAGCAGCCGATTCTATACGCCGACGTCAACATCCTCGGCTCCCTCAACCTGCTCGAAGCCGCCCGCAAGACGGGCGTCCGCAAGATCGTCTATGCGTCCACGGGCGGTGCGGTCTACGGTGAGCCCAGGTTCTTCCCCGTCACCGAAGATCACCCCGTCGATCCTCTCGATCCCTACGGCGCCAGCAAACATCAGGTCGAGCACTACCTCTTCCTGTACAAGGCCAACTACGGCCTCGACTACACCACCCTCCGCTATCCCAACGTCTACGGCCCCCGCCAGAATCCCTTCGGCGAGGCCGGCGTCGTCGCCATCTTCGCGAGCAAACTGCTCTCCGGCGAAACCCCTGTCATCAACGGATCCGGTGAGCAGTCCCGGGACTTCGTCTTCGTCCGCGATGTTGCCGCCGCCAATGTCCTCGCCTTCCATCGCGCCGGCGGAGCCATCCTGAACATCGGCAGCGGCGAGAGTGTCTCCGTGAATGAAATTTACCGGTTGCTCGCCCAGTTGATCGGCGCTAACGTTCCGCCCGTCCGCGTCGGCGCCAAGTTGGGCGAGGTGTCCCGGACGTGCCTCGACGCTTCGCGCGCCCGCCGTGAACTCGACTGGGCGCCGGCTGTGCCCCTGGTCGAAGGTCTCGCCGAGACCGTGTCTCACCTGGAAGAAGTGTTCCAGTGCCATCCACAACTCCAATCCCGTATCTGCTGATCCTCGCGCTAACCAGCCCCGGCAGCGCAGTCGTTGCCTCCCCCTGGGAGGGACTGCCGTCGATCCCCCGGGCCGATTCCCGCGCGCTGGAATCGATCGCCGCGCACGAGCGGTCGGACGTTCTGCATCTCCAGTCGCCGCAGTCTCCCGGAGTCCTGATCCGCATGCGGTCCCGGCAGATGCTCTTCTTTGCGGGCCTCGACCGCTATGGCGCCGAACCGCCGTCGATGCTCTGGGTCCACACCCGTTCCGGCGCCCGTGGCGTTCCGCGCGGTTCGTCCGTTGACGGCGCCGAGCTCTCGGAAAGCTGGATCCTCCTCTCCTTCCAGAGCGCCCGCGGCTGGGAGAAGTTCGATGCCCCGTGGTTCCTCTCCCTCGACCGTCGCCCGCGCCGCATCGCGCTCTCCGCCGCCGGTCTTCGCCTGGAGTTCGACGCCCCCGATTCCGGCTACGTCTTCTCCATGCCGCTCTTCGGATATCGCAAACTGCCGCAGCGGGACTTCGACTTCGCCGCCCTCCACCGGCTGCCGCACGCGGGCCACCGCCCGTGGCTTTGGAAAACATCCCTTCCCCCCGAAGTCATCGCGCGCTGCTCCTGGTGGAATCGGGTGGCCAAGTCGTTTCCCGCCGGATTTGACGAGTCCTTCCGTGTCGAACCCGCCGCCGACGAGATCACCTTCCGGCAGCGGTTCCAGTGGCTGACCATCGACGACGACTGGCAGACCCGCCCTCTCCGCTTCGTTCCGCTCCCGCCCCCGGTGGCCCTCGCCTGGAAGTACCCGGGCTTCCCGATGCGCATCTCGGCGCTGGTGCATGACCCCGACTACTTCACCGCTTTCGGTCCGCTCGCCGGAGCCCTTGACGTCGATTCCATCGATGTCTCGATGAAAGTGTTGCGCTACATCCACGAATTCGAGTGGTTGCTTCTCCCTCCCAACCTCTCGCCGCCGCAGCGCGAAGCACTCAACCGGATCGTGGCTGGCGCCGCCGCCAAGTTCCCCGCCGACGGTGCGTACCGGCCCGACCACGGCAGCTGGGACAACTTCGCCTGGGCGCTCGCCGGCGACGTGTGGTATCCGCGCGCTCTGCCGTTCCTTTCGGGCGCCGCGAAGGCGCGCGCCACCGCCAGCCTGCGTTCGTACTTCCGCGAACGCGTCCTTCGGCCGCACTCTCCCTACCACGGCAAGTTCCTGTTGCACGGGCCCGGCATCGGCTCCTGGGGCGAGCGTGGCGACGCCGGCAAGTTCATGACCACCGCCCTCCAAACCGTTTGGGCCTACGCGCAGTTCACCGGGGACTGGGATCTCATCCGCGAACGCTGGCCCCTCATTCGCCGGTTCTTCAACACTCCCGACGAAGCCGACTGGCTCAGCTTCGGCCGCTACGCCATCGCCGAAATCGGCGACGAGGCCGCCCCCTGCGCCGCCTTTGCCCGCATGGCCTGGACCGTCGGTGATCGCGAGGCCTACCTGCTCGGCGCCTACATGTTCGCCCGGGAACTCGTCCATCTTTACGCGAAGCAGCGCGGCGGAGCCTACTTTTACGCGCGCCAGCCCGTTCAATCCCTTTCCCCGATGCCGGAGCACATCTATCCCACGAACGTCTGGCGCTCCACCCGCGGCTGGCAGCTCGACGGTCCGGTCTTCGGCGCCGGCGAACACCAGAGCGCCAACCGCTGGGTCCGTTTTCAGGATCCTGAGGTCGGCCGGTTCTACCGGGAATTCCTCGCGGCCGACGTCCGCGCCGAGCTCTCCTGGTACGCCCGCGCTGGCGCCTCCGGTCAACCCCCTGTGTATGCCCCGGACCGCTTTCGCGAATGGCTGACTCGCGATCAGCCCCACATCATGCCGAGCCTCTTCCGCCTGCAATCTCTGCTGCTCGACCGGGCCGATCCGCCCTACGCCGAACTCCCCGCGCCTACGGGCTGGGGCGCCGCCGATATCGCCGTCGGCTACGCCCGCCTTCGGCTCATCGCGCCGCGCACCTACTGGCGCGTCGTTCCTCGCGACACCCCCGCCAGCCCCTTTGTCCCCGGACTCCAGCGTGAGGCCGAAGGCAGTTCCCCCACCATGGTCCAGGATGTTCGCGAGGACGGGCTCGCCCTCGAACCGCGATGGCACGGCTGGGACATGCCTCGCAACCCGAGCGGAACGCCCGACGGATCCCATCGCAGCTTCGGCCGCATTGAGGGCGACTTCCCGGGACAGGTCGCCGGCCGGCAGGAATCGACGTGGATCTCCTACGGGGCTCGATTGTTCTCCGCCTCGGCGATCGTTCCGCGGCCGCTCTCCATGCCCGCCGCTTCCATCGCGAGGGAACAGGACTTCACCCCGGTCGCCGTCATCGGTCCGTTCTCCAATGCCGGTGACGACGAGTTGACCACCGTCGCCTATCCCCCGGAGACCAATGCCGGCCTGACGGCGACGTACCCCGGGCTGCAGGGCCAGGTCTCCTGGCGGCG
>CAYMTH010000526.1:0-4214 GCA_964393235.1 uncultured Solibacteraceae bacterium
GGTCGGCGGAGGCGGCGATTGCGATCGGGACGGGGATCGCGATTTTCCGGCGGTAGGGCCGGCTGGACGATGGTGGACCGAATGGAAATTGATAATGTCTGATCAAAACTGGGACCTCCGGGGAGAGCGGGCGCGTATGGGGCGGCAGCGGCCAGGTGATGAGACACCGGAGCCGGTGGCGCCGAAGCCGGACCTGGAAGCGGACGCGGATGCCGAATTGCCGGAGGAGCCGGCGCGGCCTGCGCGGTCCCGGGGGCCGCGGGGTGCGCGGCCGCAGCCGGGGGGCGGGACTCCGCCGCCGCGGCGGCCGGAGTTGCCGCCACCGGGCGGGTGGGCGACGCCGGTGGAACTTCAGGCGGGTGTCCACTACAAAGCTTATGCCGTGCCGCCGGGGTACATTCCGGGCTATCCGGTGCCGCCCGGCCAAGGCCTGGAGGCCGAGGAGGAGGGGACCGGGCTGGTGGAGTACTTCCGGCTGCTGCGGCGGCGGAAGCATTCCATCCTGATCATCACCGTGGCCGGCTTGCTGCTGGCGATTCTCATCACCCTGCCGATGACGCCGGTGTACACGGCGAAGGCGTGGATCGAGGTGATGGAGACGAACCAGAACTTCATGAACATGAAGGAGGTTCAACAGTTCTCTTCCGACACCGGCGGGAGTCTGCTGATGACCGACATCCAGACTCATATCCGGGTGCTGCAGAGCGTAACGCTGCTGGACCGCGTGACGGCCAAGCTGGAGAGGCCCGCGAGCGGGGCGCCGGCCGGTGCGGCGGAGGCTCCCCAGAGCGGGCGGGTCTCGGCTTGGCGGCAAGCGTTGCAGCTAAAGCCTGAGAGCCCGGCGGACCAGTACAGCACGGCGCTCTCCATGGCGCGAAAGTCGATGAAGGTGCGGGCGCAGGGGCAGACCCGGATCATCGAGGTGACCGCCGACAGCACGGACCGGGAGCTGGCGGCGAAGTTTTTGAACACGCTGGCCGGGGAGTTCATCGAGCAGAACATGGAGTCCCGGTGGCAGCAGACCCAGAAGACGGGCGAATGGCTGACCCGGCAGCTGGACGAGATGAAGATCAAGCTGGAGAAGAGCGAGGATCAACTCCAGGATTACGCGAGGCGCAGCGGGCTGCTGTTCACGGCGGAAAAGAGCAGCGTGAGCGAAGAGCGGCTGAAGCAGCTGCAGCAGGCGCTGAGCTCGGCGACGGCCGAACGGATCTCCCGGCAGAGCCGGTACGAGATGGCCAGGGCGGCGAGCCCGGAGACGCTGCCGGACGTGATCAACGACGCCGGGCTGCGCGAGTTGCAGGCGAAGCTGACCGAACTGCAGCGGCAGGCGGCGGAGCTGCGCACGACTTACAACGACAACTACCCGAAGCTGCAGCGGTTGCAGCCGCAGATCCGTGTGCTGGAAACACAGTTCCAGCGGGAGCGGAAGGCGATTCTGGAGCGCATCCAGAACGAAAACACCGAGGCGCTGCGGAAGGAGAGCCTGCTGCGCACGGATTACGACCGGCAGACGAAGCTGGTCCGCGACGAGGGCGAGAAGGGGATCTTCTACGGCATCCTGAAGCGGGAGGTGGACAGCAACCGCCAGCTGTACGAATCGATGTTGCAGCGCGTAAAGGAGGCCAGCCTGGCCGGAGCGATGAAGGCGAGCAACCTGCGCGTGGTGGACGCGGCGCGGCCGCCGACGCTTCCGAGCCGTCCGAGCCTGCCGCTGAACGCAGCCCTCGGGCTGCTGGCCGGGCTGTTCGCGGGTGTCGCGTTCGTCATTACGACGGACAAGGCGAACAAGACATTCCGGGATCCGGGCGATGTCCAGTTCTACCTGAACCTGCCGGAGCTGGGCGTGATCCCCTCCGCCGACGCGAACGCGGGCGGCTACGGCTACGGGCGACGCCGGCTGAGCGCGGCGCTGCACAACGAGAAGCTGCTGAGCGGCGGCGACCCGACGGGCGGCGTGGCGACCGAGCGCATCGAACTGGTGGTGCATCAACGCAAAGGGTCTATGCTGGCCGAGAGTTTCCGCGCCACGCTGACCTCCATCCTGTTCGCCGGCGACAGCGCGCAGCGGCCCCGGGCGCTGGTGGTATCCAGCTCCGGACCGGGGGAAGGGAAGACGACGGTGGTGAGCAACCTGGCTTGCGCGCTGGGCGAGATCCACCAGCGCGTGCTGCTGATCGACGGCGACACGCGAAAGCCACGGCTGCACGACGTCTTCGGGATCGACAACGAGGCCGGACTGACGACCCTGCTGCTGGACGAACGGGACCCGGCGGACGTGGACCTGGAACAGGTGATCTGCCCGACGGGTGTGCCGGGGGTGTTTCTGCTGCCGGCGGGGCCGAGCGTCGCCTCCGTGACGAACCTTCTTTACTCCGGGCGCATGGAGCGCTATCTGGACATCCTGACCTCCCTTTTTGACATTGTTGTGATCGACACGCCGCCGCTGCTGCAGATTCCGGACGGACGCGTGCTGGGCCGGATGGCGGGCGCCGTGGTGCTGGTGATGCGCACCGGGAAGACGACCCGGGACGCGGCGCTGGCGGTGCGGCAACGATTGCAAGAGGACGGGACCCGGATCATGGGCACCATTCTCAACGACTGGAACCCGAAGGCGTCCCCGGGGGGCTACTACGGGTACACGCAGGGTTACTACAAGGCCTACAAGGGCTACTACCGAGGGAGCGACGCTTCGTAGGCGTGTGGCGTGTGGTTCCGTTGTCCCGCGGGAGGAACTGCCGAGGCCTGTCCCCGACGGGAGGGCGGGTTGCGGCTGGAACGGGTTCGGTTCTTGTGATACGCTATCCTCATTTTCAAGTTGGGCCGGTTGCCGGGATGCCTCGGAGGCTGTTCCGGCGCTGGAGCAGGCGCTCTCCCTAGCGATTGCTCCGGTCGCACCGGTCCTGTTCCGGCACCCCGACGGGCTGGGTCTCCTGTCCCTTCCCCGCCTGACCGGGCGGCCGGGCTGGCCGCGGGAACGCATTGTTCGCGCCCCGCTGCCCCCAGGTTCGGCGGCTGCGCGCCTGGCCCGTTCCCTTCCGGCGCCAGCCGCCCGAACCCATCCCGACTGCTCCCCCCTTAAAAGAGGGGGAACGGCTTGAACCCGAAGTTTCCGCTTTCGGGCTTTGCTCCCGGCACCAGTTCCGGAACGGCCCGCAACGCCGCCCAAGCGCCGAGACCGGTGGCGATGACCAGATCATCGTGCCCGCTGGCAGTAGCGGGATGGGTCGTCTGGCCATCCAGCTCCAGCAGTTCCTCCCGCAAGACCGAAAAATGGAGCAGATCCGGCGGCGCGCGCAGGGTGCGCAGGTGGATCATGCGGATCAACCCGGTGATCACCGTGCGCCGCGGCACCCCGAGATAGCCGCCCGAGAGCGAATTCTCCCCTTTGCCCGCGGTGAGGATGACCGGGGTGACCTGGACGTCCGGCGGCATGGAGGCGCGCAGCTCGGCTACCACCGGCGGGCCGGGGCCGCCCGCATCGACCACTAGTTCCTGCCGGTAATCGACCGGGTGCCCGGCGTGATCTCGACGAGCGCGGAGCTGGTCCACATACTCCCGCACGATGGTATGGACATCGCGGTAACAGGTTCCGAGCGGAATGCGTTCGAGGGCCCGGATGGTGAGCCGCGGCTGGAAGAGCCAAGCATAGGTGACCCCGCAGCGGCCGCGGGGCCGCCACCCGAGTTCGAGAACGGCGACGGCAGAATGGTCCCGCCGCATGCCCAGATCGACGCCGACAAAGGCGCGCGGCTGCGGGCGGGCGGTGACGTGGCGGACATAGGCCAGATCGACCGGGCCGGTGCGCTTGATCTCCTCCACGGTCGTTTCGACCAGCGACGGGCGCGGGGACGGGCCCGCCAACTGCCGCTGGCGAAGGCGCTCCAGATGGTCCGGCGGCACAAGGGCCACGCGCAAATCGTCCTGCTGTTGTATCAAATCGTTCTGCTGTTCCATAAATCTCCTCCCTGGGGATATGACGTTGGGTCCGGGCAGACGGCCGGACAGGGCGGCCGGGCCAGCACCCGGATCCCTTGCCAAATAAAGTACGACCCGGCGCGCCGGGGCCGAACCCGGACCGCGGAGGCGGGCTACGCAGCCGAACTCCAGCCCGATGGGAAGTCCCCGCAGGACCGAGCCGACACAAGCCTGCCGACCGGAGGCCGGCTCCTTTCCCAAACCAGCGACCGGAGGCCGACAGGGGCGGCCGCGCC
>CAYMTH010000527.1:0-4208 GCA_964393235.1 uncultured Solibacteraceae bacterium
ACGCCCTCGGCACCATCTGGGCCTGCCAGGCCGGCAAGGACGTCTACTGCGAAAAGCCCGCGAGCCACAACATCTGGGAAGGCCGGCAGATGGTGGCGGCGGCGCGCAAGTATGGGCGCATGGTGCAGGTTGGCTCGCAGAGCCGCTCGATCGCGCACAAGATCGAGGCGGTCCGGAAGCTGCGCGAGGGCATCATCGGCAAGGTCTACCTGGCCAAGGGGCTCTGCTACAAGCGGCGCAAGTCGATCGGGCACAAGCCGGACCTCGCCACGCCGCCGGCCGGGGTCGATTGGGACAAGTTCCTGGGCCCGGCCCCGATGCGGCCGTTCAACGAAAACCGCTTCGCCTACAACTGGCACTGGTTCTGGGACACCGGCAACGGCGACATCGGCAACCAGGGCGTGCATGAGATGGATATCGCGCGCTGGGGCCTCGGCAAAACCGACCTGCCGAAGAGCGTCTACTCCTGGGGCGGCAAGTTCCTCTACGACGACGACCAGGAGACGCCCAACATGCAGACGGCGATCTTCGACTACGGCGACGCGCAACTCGAGTTCGAAGTGCGCGGCCTGCTGACGCCCGAAGAGGGGCGGCTGCCGTTCCGGGGCGGGAACACGATCGGCAACATCTTCTTCGGCAGCGAGGGCGTGCTGGTGGTCGACGTGGGCGGCTACCAGGTCTACAAGGGCGAAGATCACCAGAAGGTGCTCGACGTTCCGTTCCAGGAAAAGCGGCAGTGGGATTCGGCGCCGCATATGGCCAACTTCATCGAAGCGGTGAAGACGCGAAAGGTGGCGGATCTGCACGCCGATATCGAGGTCGGCGCCGGCGCGGCCGCGCTGTGCCACCTGGCCAATATCAGCTACCGGCTGGGCCGGAAACTGGCGTTCGATCCGGCGGCGATGAAGTTCACCGGCGACGCCGAGGCCAACCGCATGCTGTCGCGCGACTACCGCAAACCGTACGTGGTGCCGGAAAAGGTCTAGCCCGCCTTCCGCATGCCGAATTCGCCGGCGGCTTTCAGGCGCGGGTCCTGCGGGGTGAGGCGCGCGGCGACGCGGCGGGGCAGGATCGGGGTGTGGGCGATCGTTGTCAGGTAGTTGGGAATCTGCCACGGATCGTCTTCGGCGGTCATCCAGCCGGTGGCATCGAAGCGGGCGAGGTTGATGGGACGGGAATAGGCGCGCAGGGTCCGTTCGCCGCGCGAATTGAAGTAGTGCTCGAAGTAGGACATAACGAGCTCGCGCAGCGTCTTATAGACCGGCTCGCGATAGCGCAGTCCGGCGTAGTTCGATTTACCGAGCGCGCCCCAGAGATCGTCGCGGCGGAAGATGGCCAGGACGTGGTCGTCGTCGCGGCGGGCCTCGAGGTCAAGGATCAACGGCGGGTGGCCGAGCAGCCGTAGTGCGGTAGCGGCGAACAGCGCGCCTTCCACGCAGTGGCCGCGGCGGTCACGGAGCAGCCGTCGCGGCGAACGGCAGGAGACGGAGGGATCGTAAACGACCTGTTCATCAAGGAACCGCTGGATCTTTTCCGCGGAGTTGAGCGAGCGGAATACGGCGGCTTCGTCGCGGTGAAAACCGAGTTGAATAGCGGACCGGCCGGGCATAGGAGAATTGACCGATACTCTATCCGAACCGGGACCCCGCTGGGAAGGGCGTCAGCCGCGCTTGATGGCGCCGATCCCGATGGCGGCGAGGCCGATCAGGAGAAACACGATCGCCGACGGCTCGGGAATGGGATTTTCCGGCGGGGGCGGCGGATTCGAGGGCGGCGGTTCGAGTGTGGGCGGATGGAACGGTGGCGGCGGATCGGAAACAGGGGGCGGGCCCCCGGGAGGCGGCTTCGATGGCGGCGGTGTATAGGGGGGAGTCGTCTGCGGCGGGTGTTGGGGCGGCGGGAACCAGATGTCCGGCGGCGTCGAGGGCGGTGGCGGATGGATGGGAGGATAGTAGAGGACCGGCGGCGGAGTGGACCAGTGAGTGACTGTATACGGCGGATAGACGGGCGCTTCCGGCGGCGTCGTGGTCAGGACCGCGATGAGGAGCGGTGGGGGAATCTCAATGGGAGGCACGACGGGTGGCGGCGCCGGCGGGAGTGGCGCAGCCGGATTGCCCGGCGATGCCGCGGGCGTGGTCCCCGGCGACGTACCGACCAACCCGGCGAAGGTGGGACTCGACGCGGAACCACCGAAAACCGGCGCGGGCAGGACGTCATCCGATGGCGGTAGCGGCAGATTCGAGGCGGGCTCGGGTTTCGCCGCGAAGATACGCGGGTTCGTGTCGGGCGCGAGCGAGATCTGCGCCGGAGCCGGAGGCGGAGTCGCCTTTTCGAGCTCGTCCGCCGGTACCGGCCGGTCCATCTCGGGTTCAGGCGGGTCGACGGCCGGCGCAACGGGCAACTGCGGCGTCGCCGCCACCAGATTTCCGCAGCGGCCGCGGATCCACGCCGCCCCATCAGTCAAAACGGTCTCCCAGGCCCGGATCGTCACCGGCCGCCGGGTCCAGTAAATGTTGTCGCCGCTGCGGTAGGAGACGTAGCCCTGGCGATCGGCCGCGAGCGTCTCGGCCCGGAATGCGCGGGGGCGCAGTGCGGCATAATGGGCGGCGACGAGTGGGTCTGCCGCCACCGCCTCCTCGATCGAGGCCGGCGAATCGATTCCGCCCGGGACCACCGACCACGGGTAGATGGGGCGATCCGATCGGGTCACCTTCGCCGCCGGGACGGGTCCGCCGGCGGGCTGCGCGGACTGCGGCTTGCCGGCGTTCGTCCGGCAGCCGGACAGTAGCACGGCGGCCAGCAGCGGGATGGTCCAAATCAGTCGCACCAAGTTCCTTTTCGGCGCGATCGTCAATAATGTAAGGGGGGAACGATGAACAGGATCTGGAACGCACAGTGGGCCAAGCCGGCAGTTTTCTTACTATGTCTCGCGCCGCTGGCATGGCTGGCCTGGCGCTGGCAGACGAACGACCTCGGCATCAACCGGATCGAGACGGTGGCCCGCTACACCGGCAACTGGACGCTGCGGTTCCTGCTCGCCAGCCTCTGCATTACGCCGCTACGCCGGCTGCCGGGCCAAAGCGGACTGATCCGGTTCCGCAAGATGCTGGGCCTGTTCGCGTTTTTCTACGGCTGCCTGCACGCCTGGCACTACTTTGGGGTGGACGTGCAGTGGAACATGGAGATCATTCGCGAGGACCTGACCATGCGGCGGTTCTTCATCGCCGGGATGGCGTCGCTCGCGCTGATGGCGCCGCTGGCGGCCACCAGTTTCCAGGCCGCCATTCGCTGGATGGGGGGACGAAAGTGGCAACTGCTGCACCGGTTGGCGTATGTGGCGGCGGGGGCGGGAGTGGTGCACTTCTTCTGGCAGGGGAAGGCGGCGTTGTGGACGCCGATCTATTACGGGGCGTTTTTGGCGGTACTGCTGGCGTACCGGGCGGGGTACCGGCTGGTGAAGCGGTAGTTTAGGACCTGAGTGGAGAGCACTCAGGAAAACTGCGTCCGTTACTTGACATGAACACACTCAGAAAATATACTTAGACTGTCAGTAGATCTAACCCGGAGGTTATCTCAACCATGCTCGTCACCAAGCTCAATCCCGTTTCCGCCTTCCCGACCCCCTTCCGCTTCTTCGAAGAGGCCCTCAACGACCTCATCCAGGAACCCAACGCGGGCCGGCCGTGGACTCCGGCGGTGGATATCCTCGAATCCGAAAACGAACTCATCGTCAAGGCTGACCTGCCCGAGGTCAAACTCGAGGACATCGCCATCCAACTCGAAAACGGCATCCTCTCCATCAAGGGCGAACGCAAGTTCGAACACCAGGAAGCCAAGGCCGGCTACCACCGCCTCGAACGCAGCTACGGCGCCTTCGCCCGGAAGTTCGCCGTGCCGGATACGGTGGACGCCGAGAAGGTGAAAGCCGCCTACAAAGACGGCGTGCTGACGGTGACGCTGCCCAAAAAAGAGGTGGCGAAACCGCGCGAAATCAAGGTGAACATCGCGGGATAAAAACCCGTCCGGGGGACGGCGGCCGCCGTCCCCCTTTACACTGAAAGGACGTGCAACGTCCTGCTCTCCGCATTCACCGCCGGGCCGCCGACAGGCTGGCCGCGGGCCACGTCTGGGTCTACGCCTCCGATGTCGACCGGCCGGAAAACGCCCGCCCGGGCGACACGGTGACGGTCCTCGACCCGCGGGGCACG
>CAYMTH010000528.1:0-4206 GCA_964393235.1 uncultured Solibacteraceae bacterium
CGCCTTCGAACTCGACCTTCTTCAGGCGCTCCTCGAACGCAGCCCCGTACAGCAGCGGCACCGCCCCGCGCCCCGTCCCCACCGCGCGGATCCGCGCCGCGTCCACGCCCGGATGCCGCGCCAGCAGCGCGTAGCCGGCCACGATGTCCGCCGCCCGCATGCCCACCATCGTCCGCCCCAGCAGCAGCGCCAGCTGCGTGTTCGACGCGTCGCCCAGCCACGGATCGCTGCCCCGCCCCTCGATCGCCAACTCCCCCTGCCCGCGGATGTCGATCGCCATCTCCACCGCGCCCGCCGCCATGTGCGCCTCGATCTTCGGCCCCACGGCCGCCTTGCCCTCGCCATGCACATACAGCACCGCCGGCCGCTTCCCCGCCCCGTCCGGCACCGCCAGAATCGCCGACACGCGGATGCCCGGCTCGCTCTCATAGACGAACTTCTCGATCGAGTACCCGGTCTTCCGGATGGTCCCGTAGTGCGTGGCCACCGGCGCCGCCGCCGGCGCGCGATAGCCCGAAAGCCGCCGCGCGTCCGCCACCGCGTTCGCCGCCCGCGCCGCGCGCACCGTGGCCGCGCGCTCCCGGTTCAGCGTGAAGACGTCGGTCCCGTCCACGTGCCCCTCGGGCGTGCAGTTGAGCTCGGCCTCGGTCGCCAGCGGGAACTGCGGCTCCACGCCGTCGTCGTCGACGCCTTTCAGCCACTTGCTGAACCACTGGTAGGCCGCCAGCCGCCGCGGCTGCGTGTAGCCGTGCCCGTCGTCGGCCGTCACCATGTGGATCTTCTCCGACGCCCCCAGCGCCTTGTACACCGCCCGCGCCTCGGCGAACGTGGCCCGCGCCCCGCCGATCGGGAAGAAGTCCCGGATCGCCGACAGCACCAGATACGGCTTCGGCGCGAAGGCAGTCAGGAAATCGGCGAAGTCGTAGCCATAATTCAAGAACGGCGGCAGGTTCTGCTCGGCGTCCTGTGGCCCGAGCTGCGCCAGCAGCCGCGACCAGTTCGTGATGTAGCAGCTCGGCGCGGCAACCTTGAGCCGGTCGTCGATCGCCGCCAGGTACGCCGTGTGCGTCCCCCCGCCCGAGTTGCCCGTCACGCCGATCCGGTTCGCGTCCACCTCCGGCCGGCTGGCCAGATAGTCGAGCGCGCGGATGCCGTCGTGGATCGTGTACCGCGCAAAGCTCTCCCCCACCACCAGCGTCTGCGTCCCCAGCATCGAATGTTCGCGCGTCGACTGCACCAGCAGCGAGTTGCGCTTCGCCGCGTCGTAGAACTGCACCCGCTCGCCCTGCCCCGCCGGGTCCCAGGCCAGCGCCACGAAGCCCTTCGTCGCAAAGCTGCCGAGCGCGATCTGCCACGCCTCATGCGCCTTCCCGCCCGGCTCGTGCCCCAGCGGGAAGAGGATGGCCGGGTACGGCCCCCGTCCGCTCTTGGGCAGGTAGAGGCTCGCCGTCACATACAGCCCGGGCTTGCTTTCAAAGATCACCTTCTCGATCCGGAAGCGCTCCCGCTCGATGGTCCCGACGACCCGCGCGTTGAGCGGCGTCTTCTCGGGCAGCCCGCCGATGTTGGCGATCAGCTGTGCCCGGAAGCGCTTGGCCCGCTCGGCCACCTCGGCCGCCGTCGTGAGCTTCGTCCGCTCCGCCAGGTGCCGCGCCGCCTCCGCCCGCAGCATCACGGGCAGGTCCTGCGGCAGGTCCCGCAGTTCGCCGATCGGCTTGGCGAAGTTCAACTCGTCGGGCGTCTGGGCAAGAAGGGGAAGCAACGCTGTAAACAGCAGGGCGCAGGGTCGCATAGGGCTTCCTGCTACTGTATCGGAAAGGGAGTGCCATGCGACTCGTCCTGCTGTTGGCGGCCACGTCCGCCCTCTATGCCACCGCCGGCTGGGAACCGCTGCTCGATCAACTCGAGGAGACCTCGCGCGCCCAGCGGCCGCTGGACCACATCGACACCCTGCTCTCCGCCGCCGATCTGCTGCCGGATTCGGACCGCCGGCTGGAACTGCTCGAAAGCGCCGTGACCCTGCTGGCCGCTGTGCCGGAAGACGAGCCCCGCTATCTCTACCTCGCCGGCGCCGCGAACCTGCTGGCCCGGCAGGACTGGGTGGAAGCCGAGCGCATCTGCCTGCGCCTGCCCGCGCGCCAGTCGGCCCGCTGGCGCGCCGACTACCGCGGCCGCTGCTGGCAGTTCCTCGCCACGCAATCGCGTGACCGCCGCGCCACGGTCTTGAAGGGCCTGCAGACCGGCGCGTTCCACATCCCCATGGCCGTCGAACTGATCGCCGCCCGCCCCGAAGACGGTGCCGAGATCCTCCAGGCGCTGATGACCTCCTATCCCGGCAAGCGCGCCGCCTGGGCCGACGCCGAGCTGCTCGACCGCGCCGCCCGCCTGGTCGCGCCCTTCAACCTCGGCCTCGCCCACGAAGCCGCGCTGCTGCTCCGCCACGGCCCCGCGCGCCCCCCGAAGCCCGAGCCGCCGCCCGACGCCCCCGATCCCCTTACCCCCTACCAGCTCGTCGACCAGCTCGGCCTGCCCCCGGGCGAACGGCTCAACCGCATGGTCCGCGTGCTCGATTCGACGCCCGGCATGAAGGACTACCCCTGGCGCCTCCAGGTCCAGGCCCTCCTCGCCGCCCGCTTCAGCGCCGAAGGCGCCGCCGGCCTCGCCGTCAAGGCCGCCGACATGCTCGACGCCTCCCTCGCCGCCTGCGCCGGCGAGTCCTGCCTCGACGCCCTCGACAACCTCGCCGAGTTCATCCGCGGCAACGGCCTCGCGCTGCAGCCGCGCCACGCCGGCCTCCGCGCGCGCCTTTTGCTGCGCGATTTACGCGTCTTGATTCGAAAGGACGGCTAATGCTCGCCGAAGCCGCGCTCATCCTCACACTCCTCGAACGCATCGAACAGGCGTCCCACGCCGAGCCCCCCGTTTTCCAGATCGCGACGCTCATCGAATCGGCCCGCGTCCTGCCCATTAAGGACTTCGGCCCGCGCCGCCGCGAGTTCCTCGAACAGGCCCGCCGCATCAGCGCCGCCGTCACCCACGAACCCTCGCGCGCCGTCTTCCAGATCGAGACCGCGCATCTGATGAAGATGCAGGACCCCGACGAAGCCGCCCGCTGGTGCCGCCAACTGCGCGGCGAGGCCGCCGCCCGCTGCTGGGAGCCGCTCGACGCCATCGAAGCCGTGCGCGCGCTGCGCGGCGTCGAGACCGACGCCGAGGCCGCCGCCGCGATCCTCAAGGACTGGAAAAAGACCGCGAAGCCGCTCGTCGACCAGCAGCGCAAGGAGGCGAAGAAGCCCGGCGTCAGCGAGGCGATCCGCGTCCGCGAGAACCGCGCCGACCGCGACGACGTCTCCGACGCCGAGAAGTCCCGCCTCTACCGCGAGATCCTCGAAATGAGCGAATCGATCGAGAACATCACCGAGCGGCTCACCTACGAAGCCGCCATCGCCGTCTGGTTCGCCGAGCACGGCGAGGAGGCCGCCGGCATGCTCGCCGCCGACAAGCTGCACCGCACCTTCGCCCACATCTGCCAGTGCGAGGACGGCCTGTGCGACTCGATCGCCGGCCGCGCCGAGTGTTCCGAAAACATCGACTTCTTCGTCGAGTACCTGGCCGAGAAGAAGGTGGATCCCGCCGCCCTGCGCATCCGCCATCCGTCGGTGGCCGCGCGCGCCCTCGTCTTTCAACTCAAGGAGACCCTGAAATGATCGGCAAGACCTTCGCCGCCACCGCCGCGGACACGCTCACCACGCACGCCGGCCGCATCGACGCCTGCCTCGCGAAGCTGTCGCCGGAACAGCTCTGGTTCCGCGCCGGCGACTACGAGAACGCCATCGGCAACCTGGTGCTGCACCTGTGCGGCAACATCCATCAGGCCACGCGCCACGTGCTGCTCGGCGAGGCCGACGTGCGCCAGCGCGACGACGAGTTCAACGCCGAATCCGGCGCGAACCTGCGCGAGCGGTTGCGCGCCGCCGTCGCCGATGCGGCCGCCATCATCGCCGCCCTGCCGGAGGAGCGTCTGCTCGAAAGGGTCACCCTGCGCGGCAAGGAGATGACGGTTCTTGAAGCGGTCTTCCGCACCGCCGAGCACTTCTCCCTGCACGCCGGCCAGATCTATTTCGCCACCAAGCGGCTCACCGCCGAGCCGCTCGGCTTCTTCACGCACAACCGCAAGCCCGGCGCCTAGGCCGGCTTCCAGCCCCA
>CAYMTH010000529.1:0-3976 GCA_964393235.1 uncultured Solibacteraceae bacterium
CGCGGCGGGATCGAAAGAGCTGTACGCGAAGGATCCGGAAAACCGGCTGCTGGCGCGCGGGCCGCGGCACCGGCTGCCGGCCGAGGTGATCCGGGACCAGAGCCTGTTCGTGGCCGGCCTGTTGACCGAGAAGCTGGGCGGGCCACCGGTGTTTCCGTATCAGACCAAAGACCTGTACAAGAACATCATCGTGGCGGCGGATTACCCGGGAACGAAGTGGCCGGAGGCGGACGGGCCGGACCTGTACCGGCGGAGCCTGTACACCTACTGGAAACGCACGGTGCCGCATCCGACGATGACGGTGTTCGACGCGCCGGACCGGGAGTTCTGCGTGGTGCGGCGGTCGGCGACAAACACGCCGCTGCAGGCGCTGACGCTGTTGAATGACCCGACGTTCGTGGAAGCGGCGCGGAAGCTGGGCGAGCGGGCGTGGCGCGAGGGCGGAAAGACCGACGCGGCGCGGCTGGGCTATGCGTTCCGGCTCGCGACGGGGCGGGCGGCGGACGCGGTGGAGATCGACACGCTGGCGGGGATGCTCGAAAAGATGCGGCGGGAGTTCGCCGATGGGACGAGAGCGAAGGAGTTGCTCGCGGTGGGCAAGTCGCCGGCGGCGGCGGGGATTCCGGCCGGGGAACTGGCGGCGTACGCGGCGGTGGCCAATGTGATTTTGAACCTGGACGAGGTGATTTCGAAATGACGTTCTCGCGACGGGAGCTATTGACGCGGATCGGCTGCGGGCTGGGCACGGCGGCGCTGCAGGCGCTGGCGGCGCCGAAGAGCTTTCCGAACTTTGCGCCGAAGGCGAAGCGGGTGATCTTCCTGTTTCAGGCGGGCGGGCCTTCGCACCTCGACCTGCTGGACCACAAGCCGTATATGAAGGGCCGGTTCAACGAAGACATTCCGCCGTCGATCTTCGGCACGCAGCGGATTACGGGCATGGTGGCGCACCAGGACCGCTTCCCGGTGATGCCGACGATGTACGGGTTCAAGCAGTACGGGAAATCGGGCCAGTGGATCAGCGACCTGCTGCCGGAGACGGGCAAAGTCGCCGATGAGCTGTGCGTGCTGCGCGCGGTGCACACCGAGGCGATCAACCACGATCCGGCGATCACGCTGATTCAGACGGGCAGCCAGTTGCCGGGGCGGCCGAGCATGGGCGCGTGGATCGACTACGGACTGGGGAGCGAGAACGCGAACCTGCCGGCGTTCGTCGTGCTGAACTCGCTGCCGAGCAACGGGCAGGCGGACCAGGGGCTGCTGGCGCGGCTGTGGGGCGCGGGCTTTCTGCCGTCGAGGTATCAGGGCGTGCAGTTCCGGGGCGGCGGGGACGCGGTCCTCCATCTATCGAACCCGCCGGGCGTGACGCGGGAGCAGCGGCGCATGCAGTTGGACGGGCTGGCGGCGTTGAACCAGCGAGTGCGGGAGCGGGTGGGCGATCCGGAGATCGAGACGCGCATCGCGCAGTATGAGATGGCGTTCCGGATGCAGGCGTCGGTGCCGGAGCTGGTGGATTTTTCGAAAGAACCGGAGTCGGTGTTTGCGATGTACGGGCCGGAGGCGAAGAAGCCGGGGACGTTCGCGGCCAACTGCATTCTGGCGCGGCGGCTGGCGGAGCGGAACGTGCGGTTCATCCAGCTGTATCACCGCGGGTGGGACCATCACGGGGGGCTGACCGACAAGCTGCCGTCGCTGGCGAAGGACATCGACCAGCCGTCGGCGGCGCTGGTGCGGGATTTGAAGCAGCGGGGGATGCTCGACGACACGCTGGTGATCTGGGGCGGCGAGTTCGGGCGGACGCCGTATGCGCAGGGGCCGTCGAAGCCGGATTCGTACGGGCGGGACCATCACGGCCGGGTGTTTTCGATGTGGATGGCCGGGGGCGGCGTGAAGGGCGGGTTGTCGTGGGGACAGTCGGACGAGTACGGGTTCAATGTGGCCGAGGGCGGCGTGCACGTGCACGACCTGCAGGCGACGATTCTGCATCTGCTGGGGATCGACCATGAGCGGCTGACGTTTCCGTTCCAGGGGCGGCAGTTCCGGCTGACGGACGTGCACGGGCGGGTGGTGAAGGAGATCATTTCCTAGCGGGTTGTGGTAGGTTCGAGGTGTGATGAATCGACGCGCATTTCTGGCACAGGCGGCCGCGGCCGCGACGCTTTCCGGCAAGGGGAAAAAGATCCCGGTCGGGTTGGAGCTGTACTCGGTCCGGCAGGAGTTGACCAAGGACGATGTCGGCACGGTGAAGGCCGTGGCGAAGATGGGCTATGAGGTCGTGGAGTTTTACTCGCCGTACGCGACGTGGAGCGTGGCGAAGGCGAAGGAGATGCGGAAGCTGCTCGACGATCTGGGGGTGAAGTGCCTGTCGACGCATAATTCGGCGGGGGTGTATGCGCCGGACAAGATCGACCAGGTGATCGAGCTGAACACGATTCTGGGGTCGAAGCTGATCGTGATGGCGAGCGCGGGGCGCGTGGAGGGGATCGACGGGTGGAAGGGCGTGGCGCAGAAGCTGAACGCCGGGGCGGACAAGATGAAGGCGGCGGGGCTGCGGGCCGGGTTCCACAATCACAAGACGGAGTTCGTGCCGATCAACGGGACGCGGCCGATGGAGGTGCTCGCGGCCGAGACGGTGAAGAGTGTGGTGCTGCAGCTCGACGTGGGCACGTGTGTGGAGGCGGGTGTGGATCCGGTGGAATGGATCAAGAAGAACCCGGGGCGGTTTGCGTCGATTCACTGCAAGGAGTGGTCGAAGGACCCGGCGGTGGGGTTCAAGGCGCTGTTCGGGGAAGGTGACGCGCCGTGGAAGAAGATTTTCGAGGCGGCCGAGAAGAAGGGCGGCGTCGAGTGCTACATGATCGAGCAGGAGGGGAGCCGGTTTTCGGCTTTCGAGTCGGCCGAGAATTGTTTGGCGGCGTTCAGGAAGTTGCGCGGGTAGGCGCCGCGCGAGGTTGTAAGAGGGGGCCGTCCCGGCGGGGCGGCCCTTTCGCTTTTAGAAGCCGGAGAAGTCGTCGTCGAGGGTGCCGGCGCCTTTGGCGGGTTTCTGAAAGCCGAGGTCGCGCGCGTGAGGGGCGGGTTTACTGAACACGGGCGCGGGAGCCGGAGCCGGAATGGGCGCGGCGGAGACTTCGCCGGTGGCGAAAAGATTGCGCAGATTGACGACGATCTCGTCGACGTTGCGGGCGTGCGCGGAGAGCTCCATGCCGGAGGCGGCGCTTTCCTGGGCGGTCGCGGCAAGCTGCTGCGTCACCTGCTCCATGCGGGAGACGGCGCGGGCGATCTGCTCGATACCGCGGGCCTGCTGGTCGCTGCCGCCATGGACCTCTTCGACCAGGGATTTGACCTTGTTGGCGGTGGAGGTAACCGAGGAGATGGAGGCGGCCACTTCGTCGAGTTTCTGCTTGCCTTCGGCGGCGCGGGCGATGGACTCCTCGATGAGCTGGGTGGTGTCCTTGGCGGCCTGGGCGGAGCGGAGGGCGAGGTTGCGGACCTCGTCGGCGACGACGGCGAAGCCCATGCCGGCCTCGCCGGCGCGGGCGGCTTCGACGGCGGCATTGAGCGCGAGGATGTTGGTCTGGAAGGCGATATCGTCGATCACCTTGATGATCTTCGAGATGCGGCCCGAAGAGCTGGAGATCTCGTTCATCGACTCCATCATCTGGTGGAGGGCGACGTTGGTTTGCAAGATGATCTGGTTGGCTTCCTTGGTGCACTCGGTGGCGGCGGCGGCGTGATCGGCGTTGCGGGCGGTCATCGAGTGGATCTGTTCGGCGCTGGCGGAGGTTTCCTCAAGCGAGGCGGCCTGTTCGCTGGCGGCGTGAGAGACCGACTGGCTGGAAGAGGAGACCTGCGCGGCGGTGGCGGCGAGTTGATGGGAGTTATGGGTGAGGTCGTGGATGGATCCCGACAGGACCCGGGTGACCACGCGCTGGTTATGCAGGACGCCGCCACCGACAAAGATCGTGATAAAGCACAGAAC
>CAYMTH010000529.1:3986-4199 GCA_964393235.1 uncultured Solibacteraceae bacterium
GTGGAACGGATTCTCGCGGCTCCGGAGGCGAGGTCGGCCAGAACGGACTCCTCGTGCTGGACCAGTTGCCGCGCGTTGCGGTTCATCTGGCCGAGCCTGGGCAGGACCGAGGTGTTCAGTTCGCCGAGGGCGTCATCCATTTTTTGGGCCGCGAGCTTGTCGACGACCCGCTGGTGTCCGGCCCGGAAGGCCTCGAAGTCGCTGCGGATGGCG
>CAYMTH010000530.1:0-4198 GCA_964393235.1 uncultured Solibacteraceae bacterium
TGAATCGATGGGTTGGGGGGCGACTTGGCGGAGGGGCTGGAAGGCCCAGTGGGGTGCGGAGGAGGGGGCCTGTTTGGGCGGGTTGGGCCAGGGGGCGCCGGCGGCGAGCCAGGCTTCGATGGCGCGGATTTCGTTGGCCGGGAGTTTGCCGGCGGGGGGCATTTTGAGGGGGCCGGAGTGGCTGAGGGCGGCGGGGACGGTTTGGGCGGCGGGGCCGCGGCTGCCGCCGCGGGCGATGGCCTGGGGGGAATCGAGGCGGAGGTTGGAGTATTGGAGTTGCGGGCCGTGGCAAGAGAAGCATTTGGCCGCTAAAACGGGACGGACCCGGGTTTCGAAAAACGCCGGGTCCGTCGGGTTTTCCTGCGCGGCGGCGCCGAGGGCGAAGACGAGCAGGAGGGTTGGTTTCATGGTTAGAACTGGAGGTTCAGACCGAGCTTCAGGAAGCGGGGCAAGTTACCCTGCACCGGGTTGAGGCGGCCGAAGTTGGCGTTGGTAACGTCAACCGACTGGATGCCGGTGAACCAGGGGCGGTTCAGGGCGTTGACCGCTTCGAAGCGGAACTGGGCCTTCAGGCGCTCGTGGATCGGGAAGATCTTCGAGATGGAGGCGTCCCAGTTCTGGTAGCCCGGGGTACGGACGTCAGAGAAGCGGAGCGGGAAGGTCCGGAGGGTGAACGGTTCCTGCGCCGTGACGAAGCGACCGGTGGCGGAGTTGACCCAGAGGTCGGTGTTGAACCACTTGCCGAGGGTCGGGTTGTCGAGCTTGGCCGAGCCGTTGGTGACCTGGGCGGCGTTGGGGTAGTTGATGGTTTCGCCGGACATGTAGGTGATGTTGGCGTTCATTTCCCAACCGCCGATGAGGAAGTCCGCGGCGCGGTTGATGTTGTTGCCGAACTTCTTGCCCTTGCCGACCGGGATGTGCCAGACCGCGGCGAGGTTGAACTTGCGCGGGATGTCGATGCCGGGGGCGGACTGCTTCACGAGCGGCGAGGAGGCCGGGTCGTTGAGGTTGAAGTCCTGGACATTCAGGAAGGCAACCTGTTCGAGGGTCTTCGCGGCGGTGTAGGAGGCAAGGAAGGTGAGGCCATCGGAGAAGCGCTTGGAAGCCTTGATCTGGAAGGAGTCATAGCGCTGGCGGCCGATGGGGAGGTTGTTGACGGAGAGCGGCGTGTACTGCGGGAAGGTGAACAGGAGAGTCTGGCGGGTGATGGTGGCACCGTTCAGAGCCGCGTTGTTCGGGATCAAGCCGCGCATGGGGTTGGGGATCTGCGCATTGTAATACGCGTTGTCGATGACGCCGGCGGAGGTGCGGCGGCCCAGTTCGTTGGCCGGGATGAAGTTGGCCGTCGTGTTGACGGGCAGCTTGCGGATGATATTGCCGACGAAGGCGGCTTCGACGAGGACGCCACCGGCGAGTTCGCGCTGGATGTCGAACGAGTACTGGTGGGAGTAGGGGAGGGGGCGATCCTGCCAGTTGACGCCGAGGCCCTGGCCGAGGAAGGCGCGGGCGCCTTCGGAGTTGCCGACGGCGGGGAGGAGCTGCGCGAGAAGCAGGACTTCGCCCAGTACAAGCGCGACATGGAGGAGCTGGCCGCCGACCTGGTTGGTGAAGGCGTTGGCGAGGGTGACGGCGGGGCGCAGGTTATCGACCGTGGTGACGGCGTTGGTGCGCTGCGAGAAGCCCTGGTTGGAACCGGTAGCGGACTGGCCCATGTAGAAGAGGCCGTAACCGCCGCGGAACACCCACTTATCGGTAGCGCGATAGGCGAAGCCGACGCGGGGGGCCCAGTTGTTCTTATCCGGGACGAAGGAGCCGCGGGGGACCCCGTTCTGGCCGGCGAAGAGGACCGCGCCCTTGAGGTTCAGGCCGGCGGCCTGAGCGGCGATGGGGCTGGCGGCGGCGAAGTCGAGGCCCTGGACCATGCGGTCAAAGCGTTCGAAGGCGGGCGATTCGTAGTCCCAGCGGAGGCCCATGTTGATGGTGAGGCGGCTGGAGACCTTGAAGTCGTCCTGGAAGAAGCGGGCGTAGAAGAAGTTGGAGAAGGCCGGGTCGATGTTGCGGTCGACGGCGCCCGAGGTGGGGTAGCCGAGGAGGAAGGTGGCCAGTTCGTTACCGGAGGTCGCTTCGTTGAGGTTGGAGATGCGCTGGGTCCAGTTGCGGCCGAAGTTGTAGATGCCGGCGGCGTTGCCGGGGCTCTGGGTGTTGTTGTTGTACTTGCGGAGTTCGGCGCCGAACTTGATGAAGTGGCGGCCGATGACCTTATTCACGTTCGGCTGAACGGTGTAGGTGTCGAAGTTGCCGGCGCTCTGGATGGAGCCGGTGCCCATGGACTGGTAGGCGCCGTTGAAGTCGAAGCGCGGGAAGGCCAGACGGGTGAACTGGCCGACGAGCGCGTTATCGAAGCCGAGGGCGCGGGGGTCGAAGCCGGTGCCGTAGGAGTTACCGGAGGACTCTTCCCAGCGGTTGAGGCCGAGGCGAAGGTCGAAGGTGGTGGTGGGGTTCAGCGTGGAGGTCCAGTTGAAGCCGATGGTGCGGCCGTTGCGGATGAGGGGGGCGTTGCCGGTGGGCTCGGCCGGGTTGGCTTCGTTGACGTTTTTGACGAAGACGAGGCCGCGGTATTCGCTGAAGGGGTTCTGGCCGTAGCGGAAGTTGGTATTGTTCCGGGCGTTGACCTGATAGTCGAGGCGGCCGGACCACTGGAACATGTCGGCGACCCAGCGGGAGGGGTAGGGGTAGTTGTTGACCTTCGCGGGCCCGTTGCCTTCCGAGGTGGGGGCGGGGTAGAACTTGAGGGCGTTGGTGGCGATGGGGCTGATGCGGCTCGGGGGGATCACGTTGCCCGGGAAGGGGGTACGGGAGCCGTCGGCGAGGGTGGTCAGCGGGTCATGGATGGTGACGAGGTTGTTCTGGGCGTTGCGCAGAGTGGAGAAGTTGCCGGTGCGCCATTCCATGGTGGGAACGGTGACGACGCCGGGGTCGGCGGAGCGCTGGCGCATGGACTCATGCGAGAGGGTCCAGAAGAGCTTGTTACGGCCGTCGAAGACCTTGGGGATGAAGATGGGGCCGGAGAGGAAGAAGCCGTAGGCGTTGATGTTGTTCGGAGCCTTCTTGATGCCGCCGGCGTTCAGTTCGAACTGGTTGGCGTTGAGCTTGTCGTTCTGGAAGTACTCGAACAGGTTGCCGTGCAGCTGGTTGGTGCCGGACTTGGTGACCATGGTGACGATACCGCCGCCGGTGCGGCCGTACTGGGCGTCGTAGGTGTTGGTCAGCACCTTGAATTCCTGGACGGATTCCATGGTGGGGACGTGGATGACGGTACGGGAGGAGCGGACGTTGGACATACCGTCGAGGAGGACTTCGTTTTCACCGGAGCGGCCGCCGTTGACGGAGAAGCCGGTGGTGCCGCCGATGTCGAAGGAGCGGAGGTAGCGCCAGCCGCCGACCTTGAAGACGCCGGGGGCGGCCCAGGCGATCTGGAAGGGGTTGCGGCCCTGGGTGGGGAGGTTGGCGATGAGCTGATTGTTCAGCGCGGTATCGCGGTTGGCGGTTTCGGTCTGGAGCTGGGAGATGGTGGCGTCGACCGTAACGGATTCGGTGACGGCGCCGATCTGGAGCTGGATGTCGAGGCGGGCTTTATCGAGGGACTGGAGGACGACGTTATCACGGAGGACGCGCTTAAAGCCGTCTTTTTCGACGGAGACAGAGTAGGCCGCGGGTTCGAGGAGAGGAGTACTGTAGAGGCCGAGGTCGTTCGATTCCGACACGACGGAGGTATTCTTGGCCTTATTCGTGACCGTGATCTTGGCGCCGGGAATGGGGGCGCCGGAAGGATCGGAAATGATGCCGGAGAGACTGGCCCGGACTTCTTGCGCGGGTGCGCTTATGAGGCCCAAAAGACAAGCGAGGGCCGCTAGTTTAATTGATTTTCTGAACATTTATGCTCCAAAGCGAACCGATTCCAGACATAGAATCGGATGCAAGCATCATATCCCAAATGGGTCCCAAACGGGGCGGCGGCGGGGACACTAGTACTTTGGATGGAGGATTGTGGCCGGGCGGGAATGGGACTGGTTTGAGTACGGTTTGTCCATGGTGCTATCTACGGGTTTCCACCTAAATTGGGCTATATGAAAACCGAATGGAAGGCGACCGGGCCATGGGTCATACTCTGGCTTTAATGTTCGAGCAGGCGGCGCGG
>CAYMTH010000531.1:0-4196 GCA_964393235.1 uncultured Solibacteraceae bacterium
TTACGTCCGCGAAAAGGGCCTGCTCACCCTCGAAGAGGCGATCCGCAAGATGACTTCCCTGCCCGCCCGGACCTTCGGCTTCCGCGACCGGGGTGAGGTTCGCGAGGGACTTGCCGCCGACCTCGTCCTGTTCGATCCGGCCCGCGTCCAGGACCGCGCCGAGTTCGCCAAGCCGCACCAATACGCCGAAGGTTTCGACTTCGTCTTCGTCAACGGCGTCCCCGTGGTCGAGGACGGCAAAGCCAACGCCGCCCGCCCCGGCCGCATCCTCCGCCGCCAATAGAAAGTGTGGGAAACTCAAACGTTCATGCTCTGTTTCCGCCTCATGACCGGACTGCTCGCGGCCGCGGCGCTCGGCGCCCAGACCGCCGAGTCGTTTTCCTATCAGGTGGAATGGCGGCTGATCAATGCCGGCCGCACCGATCTGACGCTCTCCCGCGGGCCGGCCGGCTATAAGGGCCAGTTGAAGCTCTACAGCGCCGGACTGGTGTCCCGCCTGTTCAAGGTGAACGACATCTACGACGTCGACGGCAACGCCGAGCTGTGCGCCCAGAATGCCCGCCTGCAGGCGGAAGAGGGCAGCCGCAAGCGCGACACCCACGTGCGGTGGGTGGACAAAAAGTCGTTCTACAAAGAAGTGGATCTGTTGAAAAACCAGACGGTTCTGGAAAAAGAACTGGATACGCCGGGCTGCGTACACGACGTCCTGGCGGCGCTGGCGAAGCTCCGGACGCTGACCTCCCTGCAGCCCGGACAGGCGACGACGCTGCCGATCAGCGACGGCAAGAAGGTCGTCATGGCGCGGGTCGAGGCGCAGGAGCGGGAGACCATCTCGACCAAGCTCGGCCGGTTCCCCGCCATCCGCTACGAAGCCTTTCTTTTCAACGATATACTGTTCAAACGGAACGCCCGGCTGTTTGTCTGGATCTCCGACGACGCCCGTCGCCTGCCGGTGCAGGTGCAGGTGCGCATGCGGATCCATATCGGCACGGTGACGTTCACGCTCGACCGGATGGATCCGGGAATTGAAGCCGGAAGGTAAACTATGCGTTGGATCTTATTGACTCTGTTGAGCTTGCCGCTGGCCGCCCAGGGTGAGCTGATGCCCGCCGCCGAAGCCAACAAGCTGGTGGAGCGGATGGTGCAGCTGGCCGAATCGACTTCGGTGACGGCCCCGGGGCTGGCGCGCGCGGCCGCGCCGATGCTCGAGAACCTGAAGCAGACCGAGAAGAACATCAAAATCGCCGGAAGGCTCACGATTTCAACGGCTTACGCGTTTCTGACGGAGACGAAGGCGTACCTCGCGCTTGCCGACGGGCTGCCGAAACCGTATCCCCCGCTGGCGGCCGGAAAGCAGCAGATGGCCGAACTGCGCGACGGCGCCGACCGCATCGAAGTGCACTTCCGGGCGATGCTGACGGCGGCCGAGACCACGATGCGCGGCGCCGACCGCGACAATCTACGCCGCTATGCCGAAGCAAACAAAACACTTGGCAATCCGACCCCGGGGCGCGTGGTCTTCCTCGGCGACTCGATCACCGACGGCTGGCGCCTGAACGAATACTTCCCCGGTAAGGACTTTGTGAACCGGGGCATCTCGGGACAGATTACCGGCGAGATGCTGGGCCGGATGCAGGCCGACGTGCTGAACAATAAACCGGCGGCGATGGTGGTACTAGCCGGAACGAACGATATCGCGAGGGGGGTGAGCGTCGAAACCATCCAAAACAACCTCAAAATGATCGCGGATCTGGCCGAAAAGCACGCAATAAAGTGCGTTTTTGCATCGATTTTGCCCACCTCCGACCACCATAAAGACAAGAATCCGCGCTTCGAGATGACCAAGGGGCGCCCGAACCACGTCATCAAAGAGCTCAATTTGTACATCGAGCAGATGTGCAAAAAGCGCGGTTTCACCTACCTGAACTACTTCGACGCGATGGTCGACGCTTCGGGCCAGCTGAAGGCGGAACTGGCCAACGACGGCCTGCACCCGAACCAGCAGGGCTACCAGGTGATGGCGCCGCTCGCGCAGGCCGCGATCGATAAAACGATCGGGGCGGCGAAAGGGTCGCAACAGAGCGGGAAGAAGAAGCGTCAATAGAGATATGCGTTGGTTAGCGGTATTGGTTCTGCTGGCGGTGCCGGCGTTTGCGCAGACGCGGATGACGGTCGACCAGTTGCGGTCGTTCCTGAAGTCGTCGGTGGACCTGCATCAGCCGGACAAGCAGGTGGCGGCGTTTCTGAAGAAGTCGAAGCTGACGCAGCGGTTTGACGCGGCGCTGTTTGAAGAGTTCTCGGGGATGTCGGGGGTGGGGCCGCAGACGGTCGAGGCGCTGCGGGAGCTGCTGGCGGCCACCAAGGACCTGCCGCCGGCACCGGCGAAGGTGGTGGCGGCGCGGCCGGCGGTGGCGGTGATTCCTCCGCCTTCGGCGGCGGAGCAGAAGGAGATTCTCGAGCGGGCGCGGGAGTACGCGCTGGGGTATTCGAAACGGCTGCCGGACTTCATCTGTCTGCAGGTGACGCGGCGGTATGTGGACCCGTCGGGGCTCGAGTTCTGGCGGAACGCGGACACGATCGCGACGCGGTTGTCGTATTTCGACCAGAAGGAAGACTACAAGGTCATTTCGATCAACGGGCGGATGGTGGAAGTGCCGTATCAGAAGCTGGACGGGGCGACGTCGTCGGGCGAGTTCGGCACGATGATGCGGGAGCTGTTCGAGCCGCAGACGGCGGCGCGGTTCGAGTGGCAGCGCTGGGCGACGCTGCGCGGGAAGCGGAACCACGTGTACTCGTATTTTGTGGCGCAGCCGAACTCGAAGTGGACCGTTTCCTACCAGCGCACCGATGTGACGACGCCGGGGTACCGGGGGCTGGTTTTCATCGACCGGGACACGCTGGAGGTGACGCGGATTACGCTCGACGCGGACCTGCCGCCGAGTTTTCCGATCCAGATGGCGACGACGATGCTCGATTACGACAGCACGGATATTTCGGGCGCGAAGTTCATGCTGCCGCTGCGGGCGGAGGTGCGGATGCGGTCGGGCAAGGACCTGGTGAAGAACGAGGTCGAGTTCCGGCTGTACCGGAAGTTCGGGGCCGACACGTCGATCAAGTTCGACGTGCCGCCGGAGCCGCTGGGGGCCGATACGGTCACCGAAGAGCCGCCGAAGCAGTAGGAGTCTAGTCCTCGTCGGGGAGGTTGCGGCCATCGGGACCGATGGCGGCGAGCGGGGCGATTTTGTGCGGCTGACCTTTACGGGTGAACGACGCGGCGGCTTCGTAGAGCGTTTTGTGGAGCGGCTTCCAGGCGCCGGAGCGGGCGGCGAGGGCTACGACCTTGGTTCCGGACGGGTTCGTTTCGCAGAACCCGGTGCCGAGACCGCCGTCGTAGTTGGCGCCGGAGACCCACTGGTCTGGCTGGCCGCCGGGCGCGTGGCGCCAGACGCGCGGCGGGAGCCATTCGAAGTTCGCGATGCCGGCCTGGCGGAGGCGGGCCCGGGCGCGGGCGAAGGCGGCCGGACAGGTGACGCCGGCGGGGAGAATTTCGATGTGGAGCGCGCCGTCGCCGCTGTTGGGACCGGCGGTCAGGTGGAAGGCGTCGGAACTCTTAATGCTCCATTGGAAGGGCATCGAGATCTGGTTGCCGTGCGCGTCGGTGGAGACGTTGCGGACGGTGCAGGCGGCGGTGAGGAGAAGGGCGAGCAGGAGCGGGCGGGCCACATTCTACTGTCGCATTGGATGTACCGCGGCGCCTGATAAAATCGCGAGGAATATGGCGAAGAACTTTCAGGCGGAGTTGGTGGCGTGCTTTGGTCGGCCGGTGGCGGAGAACCCGACCGGCGAGATGCAGGAGGCGGCGTTCCGGGCAGCGGGGCTGGCGTGGCGGTATCTGACGATCGAGGTGGCGCCGGAGGGGTTGGCGGCGGCGGTGGCCGGGGCGAAGGCGATGGGGTTTCGCGGTTTCAACTGCACGATTCCGCATAAGGTGGCGGTGATCCCGCTGCTCGACGGGTTGTCGCGGGAGGCGGAGTTGATTGGCGCGGTGAATACGGTGCGGCGGGAGGGCGACCGGTTTCTGGGAGAGAACACGGACGGGAAGGGCTTTTTGCGGGGGGTGCGGCAGGACGCGGGGGTGGACCCGGCGGGGAAGCGGGTGGTATTGCTGGGCGCGGGCGGGGCGGCGCGGGCGATTG
>CAYMTH010000532.1:0-4184 GCA_964393235.1 uncultured Solibacteraceae bacterium
ATCCACGAGGTCGGCCACAACTACTTCCCCATGATCGTCAACAACGACGAGCGCCAGTGGACCTGGCTCGACGAAGGGATCAATTCGTTCCTCCAGTACCTCGCCGAAGTCGAATGGGAAGACAAATATCCCTCCCGCCGCGGCGAGCCCGCCAAGATCGTCGAGTACATGACCTCCAACGACCACGACCCGATCATGACCAACTCGGAGTCCATCGTCGACCTCGGCGGCAACGCCTACCACAAGACCGCCACCGCCCTGAACATCCTCCGCGAAACCATCCTCGGCCGCGAGCGCTTCGACTTCGCCTTCAAGGAATACGCCCGCCGCTGGATGTTCAAACGCCCCATGCCCGCCGACTTCTTCCGCACCATGGAAGACGCCTCCGGCACCGACCTCGACTGGTTCTGGCGCGGCTGGTTCTACACCACCGACGCGGTGGACATCAGCGTCGATGGCGTCAGCGAGTACACCATCGACACCCAAAACCCCGACATCGAAAAGCCGCTCTCGAAGAAGGCGAAGGAGGCCGAGCCGGTCACCCTCGCCGCCCAGCGCAACAAGCCCGTCCGCAAGCGCGTCGAGGACTACCCCGAACTCCTCGACTTCTACAACAAGTTCGACGAGTTCACCGTTCTGCCCTCCGAACAGAAGGCCTTCGAAGCCTGGGTGAAGCAGTTCGAAGAGGACGAACGCAAGCTCTTCGACCCGTCGATGAATTTCTATTCCGTCGTGCTCAAGAACGTCGGCGGCCTCGTCATGCCGGTCATCCTGCAGGTTGAATTCGCCGACGGCACCCGCGAGGAACTCCGCATCGCCGCCGAAATCTGGCGCCGCAACAACATCCAGGTGGAGAAGATCGTCGCCACGCGTAAGGAGATCAAGTCGATCGTCCTCGACCCGCATCTCGAAACCGCCGACACCGACACGCACAACAACTACTGGCCCCGCCGCCCCGTGAAATCGAAGTTCCAGATCTTCAAGGAGGACCGCGACAAGGTCAACCCCATGCGCGAACTCCAGCGGCCCCAGTCGAATTAAATGCGACGCGCGGCTGTAGCCCTGGCCCTCGGCGCCGCCCTCGCGGCGCACCAGTTCCACTACAGCCGCACCGAGATCAACTGGAACACGCAGGCGAAAACGCTCGAGATCATCGTCACCCTCCACGCCGACGACATCCAGGCCAAGCTCCGCGAAACCCGCGCCGGCCTCGAACTCGACCGCGACCCGCAGGCCGAACCGCTCGTGTGCGCCTACACCGTCGAGGCGCTCCACCTGAAATCGCTCAAGCCCCGCTGCCTCGGCATCAAGGTCGGCCGCGAGTTCCTTGACGTTTTCATTGAGGCCCCCGTCGCCGCCCCGCCCGCCTCCCTCACCACCACCATCCTCACCGCCGACCTCCCCGATCAGCGCAACGACGTTGAACTCAAGAAGGACGGCCGCCTCCTCGGCCCCCGAATTCAATTCAATACTTCTGAAACCCGCAAAGCTCTTCGCTGGTAGCACATATATAATGGCCCCCAGCCATGCGCCTTTGTCTGTTCTTTCTCTTCGCCGCAGCCCTGCAGGCCCAGAACGCGACCACCGCCGGACGCTTCCACGTCGAGCACCCCACGCTCCTCAACCTCGGCTTTGAATGGTCCATCTCCGGCGACGCCAATCGCAACGCCACCGTCGACGTCAAATACCGCAAGGTCGGCGACGCCCAATGGCGCAACGGCATGCCCCTTGTTCGCATCGGCGGCGAAAACGTCTACCGCCGCCGCGAGAACCTCGATTACACCGTCCCCGACGGCTTCGCCGGCTCCATCCTCAACCTTCAGCCCGGCACCGAATACGAGTGCAGCTTCGCCCTCAAGGACCCCGACGGCGCCACCGGCACAACCACCCACACCGTCAAGGTCAAAACCCGCACCGAGCCCATGCCGTACCAGGGCGGGGAAGTCCGCCACGTCTACTCCCCCGAATGGAAAGGCCCCCGCGTCGAGCCGCACTTCACGTCGGTCCTCCAGGCCTACTACGGCGCCGGCCTCGGCGATTGGTCCGTCGTCTGGGAACGCCGCGTCAAGCCCGGCGACACCATCCTCGTCCACGGCGGCATCTACCGCCCCGAGCGCCTCAACTACGTCGACCCCATGATGACCCCCTTCGACGGCTCCATGTCGCTCACCCTCAAGGGCACCCCCGAAAAACCCATCACCATCAAGGCCGCCGGCGACGGCGCCGTCATCTTCGACGGCGACGGGAACCACTCCATGTTCGACGTCACCGCCTCCCGCTATCACATCCTCGACGGCCTCACCATCCGCAATACCGACATCGGCATCCAGGCCGGCCAGAAGGAAGTGATGGGCGCCGTCGGCCTCACCGTCAAGAACTGCCGCTTCGAAAACGTCGGCTTCGGCATCTGGACCGAGTACGCCGGCTCATCGGACTTCTACATCGCCGACAACCTCATCCTCGGCCGCGAAGACCGCTTCCACTTGAACGGCTGGACCGGCTTCATGTGGCAGCCCATCGGCAACTACGGATCCCACCAGTTGAAGTCCTACTACGGCATCAAGGTTTACGGCACCGGCCACGTCATCGCCCATAACTCCATCGCCTACTTCCACGACGCCCTCGGCATCTCCACCTACGGCACCCCGCCCTCCGATCCCGACCAGCGCGCCTCCTCCATCGACATCTACAACAACGACTTCCACATGTGTAACGACGACTACGTCGAAACCGACGGCGGCGTCCACAACGTCCGCGTCTTCAACAACCGTGGCGTCAACGCCTTCCACGGCGGCTACTCCTCCCAGCCCACCTTCGGCGGCCCCATCTACTTCATCCGCAACATCCTCTACCACACGACGTCTTCCACCAGCTTCAAATTCTCCGCCCACCCCGCCGGCCTCTTCGTCTACCACAACACCATCATCAACGAGCACGGCACCGCCGAACCCTACTCGAACGCCCACTGGCGCAACAACCTGTTCCTCAGCAAAAACGCCCCCAACGTCGGCGTCATGACCTGGGCCAACGCCACCGACGCCTACTCGTCGGACTACAACGGCTTCCGCCCCAACCCCACCGTCACCGACCGCCAGTTCCGCTTCTTCGCCCCGCCCAAGGGCCAGAAGGTCTACGAGCCCAAGGCCGACATGTGGAAGGCCTTCCCCACGCTCAAGGCCCTCTCCGCCGCCACCGGCATCGAACAGCACGGCGTCGAAGTCGACTTCGACATCTTCGAAAAACTCCAGCCCCCCACGGCCACCGACCGCCACGCCGTCTATCACGCCATGGACTTGAACTTCAAGCTCAAGCCCGCCAGCAAGGCCGTCGACGCCGGCGTCGTCATCCCGACGGTGAACGAGGATTTCGCCGGCAAAGCCCCCGACCTCGGCGCCCTCGAAACCGGCAAGCCCGAAACCAAGTGGGGACCCCGCTGGCTCACCTGGCAGCCCTTCTACCGGTAGGCTTGTCACCTTTTCCGCCCGGCAGTATCTTAAGGGCAGATATGGTTCTTCAAATCCAGACTTCCCGCTCCATGGACGAAATCCAGAAGGAGCTCGAAGCCTCCGCCGCCCGCAATAAGTTCGGCATCGTCTGCGTCCATGACCTCCAGCAGATCATGAAAAACAAGGGTGTCGACCTCGCCTTCGAAACGAAGGTCTTCGAGGTCTGCAACCCCCACCAGGCCAAGAAGGTGCTCGAAACCGACGGTGTTCTCTCCACCGCTCTGCCCTGCCGCATCTCGGTCTACGGCAACCCCGGCGCCTATACGCTCGCCACCATGCTGCCCACCGCCCTGCTCCAGGCCTTTAACAAACCCGAAGTCGCCGCCGTCGCCCGCGAAGTCGAAGACGTGATGGTCACGATGATGAAGGACGCCGCCGGCACTGCATAGCAACGGCCCGGGAGGGCCGTCCCCATGGCACGTGTCCTCGTTCTCGGCGCCGGTATCTCCGGCCACACCGCCGCCGCGTTTTTGCACAAATACCTCGGGGAGAAGGCACAAATCACCGTCGTCTCCCCCCAGCCGGACTATAACTGGATCCCGTCCAACATCTGGGTCGGCGTCGGCCTCATGGGCCCCGAAGCCGTCACCGTCCCCCTCGGCCCCGTCTACAAGCGCAACGGCATCGACTTCCGCCAGGCCCGCGCCGTCGCCCTCTATCCCGACGCCGACCCGCCCG
>CAYMTH010000533.1:0-983 GCA_964393235.1 uncultured Solibacteraceae bacterium
GCGGCCGATGAAGGCGGGCAGGTAGATGGTCATCGAAACCTCTTCGATGGAAGAGGCGAGGCGTTTGATGAGATCGGCGGTTTCGGGACCCATGTTGCGCCGGCGGAGTTCGGCGACTTGCGGCTGCTGGTTGGGATCGCCGGAGTAGCGGGCGATGAAGAGGTTGTCGGGGCCGAACTCGGAGAAAAACGTGGTGACGCCCTGGCGGAGGCCGGTGAGGAGGGAGGAGACGGTGACGACGGTGGTGATGCCGATGACGATGCCGAGGATGGTGAGCAGGGAGCGGAAGCGGTGGGTCCAGACCGAGTCGAGGGCGACGGTGAGGATTTCGTGGAAGGGGATGGTGCCGGGGTTGACTTGGATCATGGGTTACTCGGCGCGGAGGGCGACACTCGGGTCGAGGCGGGCGGCGCGGCGGGCGGGGTACCAGCCGGAGACGACGCCGACGATGGAGGAGACGAAGACGGAGAGGAAGACGTAGAAGGGGGTGACTTCGAGGTCGACTTCGAAGGCGATGGAGAGGCCGCGGGCCATGAGGAAGCCGAGGGAGAGGCCGATGAGGCCGCCGAGGACGGAGAGGAAGACGGCTTCGACGAGGAACTGCAGGAGGATGTCGCTCTGGCGGGCGCCGAGGGATTTGCGGATGCCGATTTCGCGGGTCCGTTCGGTGACCGAGACGAGCATGATGTTCATGATGACGATGCCGCCGACGACGAGGGAGATCATGGTGACGGGGACGATGACGGCGCCGATGAGGCCGAGGATCTGGTCGATGAAGGCGCGGATGGAGTCGGGGGTGAGGAAGTCGAAATTGTCGACGGCGCCGGGGCGGGTTTTGAAGCGGACGCGGAGGGCGGCGCGGTGGAGGGGCAGTGGAGCCTCTCCGCGCTGCTCCAGGGGGGCGAGAGCTCGTGACGAGGCAGCGGTAGTCCGTCAGAGGAGCGCCGCCGCCGCCTTGTTGCCCGCAGCAGCAGCTCCCCAGC
>CAYMTH010000533.1:993-4183 GCA_964393235.1 uncultured Solibacteraceae bacterium
GGGTGGGGGGGGGGGCGGGCGAAGATGGAGAGGGTGCGGGAGGGGCCGATGATGCGGGTGAAGGTGGAATCGGGGATGTAGACGCTGGCGTCCTGGGACCGGCCCTGGGCGCTGCCGAGTTTTTCCTGGAGGCCGACGATGAGGAACGAGTAGCCGCGAATGGTAATGAACTTGCCGATGGGGCTGGCGCCTTCGAAGAACTTTTGCTGGAGGTCGGTGCCGATGACGCAGACGTACTGGCGGTTCTGCTCTTCCTGTTCGGTGAAGAAGCGGCCCTCGGTGGTGATGACCTCGCGGATTTCGGGCAGCACGGCTGAGGCGCCGATGATGGAGGCGCCTTCGAAGGTGACTTCGTTGTGCTTGACATCCTCAACGCGCTGGCGGTAGGGGCTGTAGATCATCTGATCGCCGGTGACGGCGCGGAGGTAGGCGAGGTCCTCGGGGCGGATTTCCTTGTTGGTCCGGAGCTTTTCGGCGCGTTCCTTGCGGGTCATTTTGCCGACGTTGGCGATCTGGGCGATGAGGAAGCTTTCGCTGCCGAAGGCTTTGGATGTCGTCTGGTTGGCGTAGTTGCCGAGGCCTTCGATGGCGGCGCCGACGAGGACGACGCTGGAGACGCCGATGATGACGCCGAGGAGCGTGAGAAAGCTACGGAGCTTGTGCGCGAGGATGGAGCTCAGTGCCAGCGAGAAGGCCGTGGAGAGTTTGTAGCGTAGCGCGGTCATGCGGAAGGGGAAAGCCCGATTCGGTTGGATGCGTATACAAACAGAACGGCGCGGGAAATGAATCCGTTCCGCGAAGATTCGTATATCCCAGCGTAGCAGGAAGGCGCATAATGGGGGCATGCGGTACCTGGTTTTGCGGGTTGCGCTGTTGGCGAGTCTGGCCGCTGGGGTGGGGGCGCAGATTGTGGCGATCGGAGATCTGCACGGCGACATCGGGGCGCTGCGGGAGTCGCTGCGGGACGCCGGGCTGGTGGACGCGAAGGACCGGTGGCGCGGTGGGAAGGCGACGCTGGTGCAGATCGGCGACATGGTGGACCGGGGGCCGGATTCGCGGAAGGTGATGGACCTGCTGATGCAGCTGGAAAAGCAGGCGGAGAAGGCGGGGGGACGGGTGCACGTGATTCTGGGGAACCACGACGCGATGAACGTCTATGGCGATCTGCGGTACGTTGCGCCGGGCGAGTATGCGGCGTTCCGGACCAAGGATTCGGGCGACGTGCGGGATGCGTACTGGGCGCAGTTGACGGAGGGCAAGCAGCCGGCGCCGACGGCCGAGGAGCGGGCCAAATGGGACGAGACGCATCCGCTGGGGTGGGTGGAACACCGGTTCGCGTTCGGGCCGAAGGGGAAGTACGGGAAGTGGCTGCGGGAGAAGCCGGCGGTGGTAAAGGTGGGCGAGACGCTGTTTGTGCACGCGGGATTGAGCGCGAAGTATGCGGCGATGGGGGCGGCGGAGTTGAATGCGGCGGTGAAGGCGGAACTGGCGGATGTGACGGCGATGAAGGCGGAGACGTCGGTGGCGATGGATGTCGAAGGCCCGTTCTGGTACCGGGGGATGGCGGGCGGGGACGAGACGGAGTTGGAACCGGTGGTGGCGCAGGCGCTGGCGACGCACGGGGCAAAGCGGGTGGTGATCGGGCACACGCCGACAGGCGGAGAGGTGACGGCGCGGTTCGGCGGGCGGGTGTTGAACATCGACGTCGGCCTGGGGGCGGCGTACGGAAGCAAGCGCGGCTGCCTGGTGATCGAGGGTGACCGGTTGACGGTGGCCAAGGGCGGTCAGCGGGTGGCGGTGGCCGGCGGCAAGTAATCGTATAGCTTCTCGGGGCCGGCGTGGAAGTACTTGACGATAAGGTCACGCCGGGCGAGGATGGCGGTGATCTGCGACTCCTGGAGCCAGGGCTTCAATTCGCGGCGGAGCTCGGGGAGGCGAAGGGTTTTGAGGCGGTTGAGGAACTCGGCGTCGCAGCGTTCCATGGAACGGGCGTCGGGGAGTCTCGTCAGGCGGCGGAAGGCGCGGGAGTGGTCGATCATGAAGACGCGCCAGTCCTTGTCGTAGAGGATGTTGGTGGCGTTGCGATCGACGTTGTAGATGAGCTGGTCGAAGATCTTCATGACGTGAAACTGGCGGGCCCAGCGGTCGCGGTCCGGCGGTTCAATCTTCTTGGTGAGGCGGTCGGCTTCATCGAGGACGATGTTGTCGATCCACCAGGTGAAGGAGGCGGGTTTACCGCCGTAGGCACGCTCGATCGAGACGGGGACCATGTGGGCGATTTTCAGTAAACGGGCGAGACGATAGGCAGCGATGTTCAACTTGTAAGAATCCTGAAAGTTGATCTCCACGCCAAGAGCGGTTTCGTGCTTGGGTTTGGTTTCGTCGATGGTTTGGATGCTGGCGTCGTGGGTGATGACGCCGTCGGAGAGAGTGGCGCGGGTGGTGCCGGTGATGCCTTTTTTCGCGGGATAGGTGCGAAGGATGGGCGCCTGGCGGAGGAAAGCTTCCTGTTCGTCGAGCGTCAGATCGGCCGCGCCGGCCGGGGCGAAAACAAGGGCGAACGCGGCAACCCGGAAAATGTGGTTCCGCATGCCCCACACGTATCACAACGGATTGTGGAAAGCTACAGGGATACTCGCAATGGCCGAGCCACTTCCATTGACCTCGCTGGCGCATTACCGGATCCTGTCCCGGCTGGGGAGCGGGGGCATGGGCGACGTTTATCTGGGCGAGGACACGCGGCTGGGGCGGCGGGTGGCGATCAAGGTGTTGCCGGGCGATTTTTCGCGCGACGCGGACCGCGTGCGGCGGTTTTTGCAGGAGGCGCGGGCGGCGTCGGCGCTGAACCATCCGAACATCATCACGGTGCACGATATTGGCGAGAGCGAGGGCGGGCGTTTCCTGGTGATGGAGCACGTCGACGGGCGCACGCTGCGGATGGCGATGGCCGAGGGGAGGGGGCTGGAGACGCTGACGCAGTTGGGCGCGCAGATGGCGCGGGGACTCGCGGCGGCGCACGAGGCGGGCATCACGCATCGCGATATCAAGCCGGACAACATCATGATCCGGAACGACGGGTATGTGAAGATTCTGGATTTCGGTCTGGCGCGGCTGGCGGTGCGGCAGCCGGGGGAAGATTCGACCGAGCCGGGCGTGCTGATGGGCACGTTGAAATACATGTCGCCGGAGC
>CAYMTH010000534.1:0-4173 GCA_964393235.1 uncultured Solibacteraceae bacterium
GACGTCGGAGTCCATGCGGTCGTCGGCGTAGCGGGCGACGTCGAGCCAGTGGCGGGCCCAGCGTTCGCCGTAGCGGGGGCTGGCGAGGAGGCGGTCGACGACTTTAGCGAAGGCGTCGGGAGATTTGTCGGCTTCGAAGGCCTGGACATCGGCGAAGGAGGGCGGGAGGCCGGTGAGGTCGATGTAGGCGCGGCGGATGAGGTCGCGGCGGGTGGCGGGTTTGTTGGGGGTGAGGCCTTTGGCGTGGAGTTGGGCGTTGACGAAAGAGTCGATGGTGCCCGGGCGGTTGACGACGGGCTGGAAGGCCCAGAAGCGGCGCTGTTCGGGGGTGATGACGTATTTGCCGGCGGCGGGAGCGTTGGAGGCCGGAGTCTCGGGCCAGTAGGCGCCGGCCTTGATCCAACTGGTGAGCACGGCGATCTCGGCGTCCGGCATGCGGGGGGCGCCGAGGGGCATTTTCATCTTTTCGTTGGCGTGGCTGACGGCCTGGATGAGCAGGCTCTCCTCGGGCTTGCCGGGGACGACGGCCGGGCCGGTCTTGCCGCCCTTGAGCAGGCCGTTTCGCGAGTTCACGGCGAGGCCGCCGAGCGGCGCGGTGGAGTGGCAGCCGTAGCAGCGGTTGGCGAGGATGGGGCGGACCTTGAGTTCGAACTGTTCGGCGGCCGAGTCTGTGGCGGCGGCGAGAAGCGGGGCCGCGCAGACCAGGAGGGCTAAGCGCATAGGGGAGATGCTATCAGAGCGGCTTAGCCCCCGATGGACGGTTTAGAGCGGAACGGCGTTTTGCGTGATGTAATCGTCGACGGGATTTTCGTCCTTGCTGACGTAGTGGTAGACCTCGGCGTACTGCAAGCCGTGCTGCTTGCCGCGGACGCGGTCGCGCGAGAGGGCGAAGTACTTGGTGTAGTTCTTGTTGGCCGTCGCGTCGTCGTTGCCGAGGATGGGGAGGCGCTTGCCCTGGGCGGCGAGGCGGGCCTTCAGCATGGCGCCGTTGTTGCCGGCCGGGCCCTGGGTGACGTTGGCGAGGTTGGCGTGGACCTTGCCGTCGATGTAGTCGGAGATGTCGACGACGCGGTTGACGATCTGCGGGCCGCGGGCGAAGTAGTAGGCGTCCTTGGGACCGTGGGGCGTGAGGCCGGCCTTGAAGTGTTCGGGGTAGTCCCAGCGGCTGGAGGCCATCCAGAAGGCCGACTCGACGGCGCGGGCGGTGACGTAGTGATCGGGGTTGCGTTCGTAGAGGGCGGAGGGGTCGTAGACGATGACGGTGTCGACCTTGAGGACGCGGAAGAGGAAGATGAGGCGGGCGCGGATCTCGACGAGCGGCCAGGCGTCCATGTTGTGGTTGGGGTAGTTGAGGAAGATCGATTCGCGGCATTTGAGGCGGCGGCCGACCTCGAAGGTGTCGCGTTCGTTCTTGAGCACGATGTCGCCGAAGGTGGGGCCGGTGCCGGCCATGGAGTCGTCGGAGAGGGTGATGAGGTAGCCGGTGTAGCCCTCGTCGATGAGCTTGAGGCACAGGCCGCCGGCGAAGATGGGGATGTCGTCGCAGTGGGGCTGGATGGCGGCGAAGACTTTGCCCTTATGGGGCTGTCCTGCCTGCTTGCGTTCGACTGTGACGGTGGTCTGGTAGGAGACGCCGCCGGTGCCGCCGGACTGGTACTCGCGGTCGATTTGGGGTTCCGGAACGCCCTGCAGAAAGGACGCCGAGAGGGAGGAGCCGAAGAAGTTCCGACGTTGCATGCCTAACAGTGTAAACTTACGGTTCATGCCGGATAACGGGTCCTTTCTTCTGACGATTACGCTGGGGGCGATCGCGCTCCTGCTGTTCCTCATTCTGGCCGTGCGGCTGCACGCATTTCTGGCGCTGTTGATCAGTTCGATGGCGCTGGGGCTGGGCGTGGGGATGCAGCCGGTGAAGGTGTTGAAGTCGATTCAGACGGGCTTCGGCGAGGCGCTCGGGTTCATCGCGGTGGTGGTGGCCTTGGGCGCGATGATCGGCCGGTTCCTGGAACATTCCGGCGGCGGGCGGATCCTGGCGGACTGGCTGCTGACGAAATTCGGCAAGGAGAACGCCGTGTGGGCCGTGCTGGTAGCGGCGTTCCTGGTGGGTTTGCCGATCTTCTTCGAAGTCGGGTTCATCATCCTGGTGCCGCTGGCCTGGAGCCTGACGCGGGAATCGAAAAAGTCGCTGCTCTATTACGGGCTGCCGATGACGGCGGCGCTGACGGTGACGCACGCAATGGTGCCGCCGCATCCGGCGCCTTCGGCGGCGGCGTCGCTGCTGGGCGCGGACCTGGGGCGCACGATTCTGTACGGCGCGCTGCTGTCGATTCCGATGGCGATTTCGGGCGGCATCCTCTATGGCCGGTGGATCGCGAACAAGATCTACGTCCCGGTGCCGGAGATCGCCGCGCGCGTGAAGGAAGAGAAGTCGGATTTGCCGCCGCCGAGCGTGGGGCTGGTGATCCTGATCCTGCTGCTGCCGGTGATGTTCATCTTCGCGTCGTCGATCGCGGACCTGGCGCAGTTCAACTCGGGCGGTGTGCTCGGGTTCCTGGGGCATCCGTTTTCGGCACTGCTGATCACGGCGCTGGCGTCGATGTACGTGTTCGGCGTGCGGCGCGGGCTGAACCGGGACCAGTTGGGGAAGATGGCGACGGACTCGCTGATGCCGATCGGGACGCTGCTGGCGATCATGGGCGGCGGCGGGGCGTTCAAGCAGGTGATCGTGGATTCGGGCGTGGGACCGTACGCGGGCAAGCTGCTGGCGTCGTCGGCGATTTCACCGCTCGTGGTGGCCTATCTGGTGGCGGCGGCGATGCGGATGGCGCAGGGCTCGGCGACGGTGGCGATCATCACCGCGGCGGGCATCGTGGCGCCGCTCGTGAAGGGCATTCCGGGTTACTCGCCGGAGATGATCGTGTTGTCGCTGTGCGCGGGCGGGACGATTCTGTCGCACGTCAACGACGCCGGGTTCTGGATCGTCAACGAGTATTTCGGGATGACGGTGCCGCAGACGCTGCAGAGCTGGACGGCAATGAAGGTGCTGACGTCGATCGTCGGGATCGCGTGCATCCTGGGCTGGCAGGCGTTTTTCGCCTAGGCTGCGGATTCTGACCCAGCGGCGGGTGATTTGGCGCGGGTGCGAACGACCTCGACGGAGCACGGCGCCTGCGCGGCGACCGATTCGGAGACGGAACCCATGAGGAACCGGCCGGCGCCGCGGCGGCCGTGGGAGCCGAGGAAGATCCAGTCGGCGCCCCAGTCGCGGGCGTCCTGGAGAATGACGTCCTTGGTCCCCTCGAGCAGCACGGAGAGGGCTTCGGTGACGGGCAGGCCGGATGGGGCGAGGATAGCGGTGGCGGTGGTGATGGCAGTGGTGGCGCGGGTCACGGCTTCCTCGCGGAGCTTGTGAACGTGGTCGGATTCGACGAAGGGCGGCTCGAAGAGGGCGTGCATGGTGGGCAGGACCACCTCGACGACGGAGAGGATGCGGACCTCGGTGCGCAGGGGCCAGGGGCGGGCGGCGATGGCCGCGGCGGCGGCGTTGGAGGATTCCGAACCGTCGGTGGCGAGGAGGATTTTGCGGGCTTCGACGCGTTCGCCGAGGCGCGGACGGACGATGGCGACCGAGGCATCGGCGTGGCGGAGCACGTGGCTGGCGACGTTGCCGAGGAAGATGTCGGCGATGGGGGCGGCGCGGTGGGACCCGACGACGATCAGGTCGGGTTTGGTGTCCTCGGCGCGTTCGCGGATGACGGTCTTGGGGTCGCCGGTGGCGACGTTGGTGTGGACGTGGAGACCGGCGTCGCGGAGGGCGGCGGCGGTGCGGTCGACGAGCTCGTTGGCCCGTTCGTAGGCGCTTTCGACGTCGGTGGAGATGCCCCACATGTGGGCGGGCTCGACGACGGTGAGGACCTCGACGGAGGCGCCGTCGGGCCACGGCCGGCCGGCCACTTCTTCGGCGGCGAACTGACTCGCCGTGGTTTCGTCTACCGCGAGTAGGAGTTTCATGGTGCCGTTCTATGTGCACGCGGCATGCCAATCGGGCAACGGGGTTAGGATAGGAGGGTCATGGGAATCTACGACGATCTGGGAGTGCGGACGATCATCAACGCCAAGGGGCCTTCGACGCGGGTGTCGGGCGGTTTTCTGGCGCCCGAGGTGGCGGCGGCG
>CAYMTH010000535.1:0-809 GCA_964393235.1 uncultured Solibacteraceae bacterium
CCTCGCCGAAATCTCCGGCGACGCCGCCCTCAACGTCGATCCCCACGACACCGCCGAAATCGCCAATGCCCTGCAGACGCTCATGGAGCAGCCCGGCCTGCGCGCCGATCTCGCCGCCCGCGGCCGCGACTGGGCCGCTCGCTTCACCTGGCCCCGCGCCGTCGACGCTACCTGGGCCGCCTACCGCGAACTACTTTGACTGGTCTTCGTCGAGCGAAATCCGCAGCGCCCGCAAAAACTTCTGGTCCTGCGTCGTCCAGGATAGCTTGGCGTTCTTGCCCCGCGCCCGGCCCTCCGGCTTCGCGCTGCTGTCGGCCGTGAATTCGCCCAGCGAAATCTCCCCGCCCTCTTCGCCGTCCTCGCGCTTGTTGAAGCCGATCGTCGCTTCCAGCACCAGAAACACGTCGTACCCCGCCCGTTTGATCTCACCGATCGCTTCCGCGATCCGGTCAGAATCGGACAGGGATTCGTTGATCGCATTTCCCAGGTCCTGCATCAGCTCTTTTAACCGATCGTCCAATTCAGCGCCTTTCTTCTGGCCTCAGGATACCATCGCTGCCGGCGGCCGCGCCCTCCGTGCCATATAATTTGGGTACGGTTACCGATTCAGATGTTGTCCCTCGGAAAAAAGTTTCTCTCCCACGTGATGCCTGGCATCATGAAGCCGCTTCGCATCCTGTGGAACGAGATGATCGCCTTCGTCTTCATCCTCTTCGCCGTCATGTCCGGACCGAAGTTCTACACGGCGTGGAAGGACTACAACGGCGATCCCGATCGCCTCTTCCGCCTCCTCCTTTCCGGCATCTTTT
>CAYMTH010000535.1:819-4165 GCA_964393235.1 uncultured Solibacteraceae bacterium
CTTCGTCACCATGACTGCCTTCGCGCTCTTCTCCCTCCTCCGCGCCAGAAAGATCTCGCGAACCCAGTCCTGACCCCATTCTCCTCCCGCGCCCGCCCCGCGCCAATCCGGACTGTTCCCATCCGGCCGTGGGATTAAACCGAGGCCCCGAACTCCCGCCGGATCGCGTCCGTCTGCTCCCCCCGCTTCGGCACCGCCCCGCGCGGCGGCTCGTGCCCGCTCATCCGCACCGGATTGCCGAACACCGGCAGCCCGTCCTCCAGCGTCCAAACGCTCGGCACCCCCGGCAGGTGCAGCGGCTCCCCCACCGTCCGCACCGCCGCGCACGGCACCTCCGCCGCCCGCAGCGCCGCTTCCCATTCCATCGCCGTCCGCGTCCGGAACGCCGCTTCGATCTCCCCCACCAGCTCCGCCCTGTGCCGGTTCCGCAGCACGTTCGTCGCGTACCGCTCGTCCGCCCGCCAGTCCGCCCGCCCCATCGCCCCGCAGAACCGCCCCCAGATCCGCTCGTTCGTCACCCCCACCGCCACTTTCCCCTCCCGGCACTCGAACACCTGGTACGGCACGATATTGGCGTGCGCCGGCCCCGCCGGCTTCGGATCCACACCCGCCATCAGCGCCGCCGCCGTCAACGGCGACATCGCCGCCAGCAGGCTGTCGAGCAGCGAGACGTCGATGTACGCCCCCTCCCCGCGCAGCAGCGCCGCTAAAATCCCCTGCTGCAAAAACAGCGCCGCCAGCACGTCCGCCACCGGAAACGATACCTTTCCGCCCGACGTGTGCATCAGCCCGCTCGCCGCCTGCAGAATCAGGTCGTAGCCTGGCCGGTCCCGGTCCGCCCCCTCCTGCCCGAACCCCGATACCGACCCGTAAATCAGCCCCGGCCGCGCCGCCCGCAGCTCTTCATATCCCAGCCCCAGCCGCGCCGCCACGCCCGGCCGGAAGTTCTCCACTACGATGTCCGCCCGCGCCGCGATCCGCCGCACCGCCGCCACGTCCTCCGCGTTCTTCAAATCGAAAACCGCGCTCTCCTTGTTCCGGTTCAGGCCCAGAAAGTAGGTGGAGTCCTCCCCGTGAAACGGCGGCCCCCAGCTCCGCGCCTCGTCCCCGCCGGCCTCTTCGATCTTGATTACCCGCGCCCCCAGATCCCCCAGCAGCATCGTGCACAGCGGACCCGCCACCGCCCGGGACAGGTCCAGCACCAGCCGCCCCTCTAACGGCGCCTTCATCGCACCGCCTGCTCCAGAATCCGGTTGTCGATCAGGTGCCGCAGATACCCCACCCATCCGTCCCGCAACTCCGACGGCTTCCCGCCCATCTCCTGCGCCACCCGCGCCAGCACCTCTTCCGATCTCCGCTTCCCGTCGTACATCGCCAGCAACCCCGCCGTCCGCGGCTCCACTTCGAACTCGGATATCAAGCCCTCCGCGAACGTGATCCGCGACCGGTCCGCCATCCAAGTCCCGCCCTCCGGACGCACCGTGTGCTGCAGCCGCATCTCCGGCGCCAGCCGCAGCCGCGTCTCCCAGATCTCCCGGTCGCTCTTCTTCAGCAGGTCCCGCGCCGCGAACGTCCGCGCCACCTGGTGCCCGAAATACCCCTTACGCGTCCCCGGCATCATCTCGAAGTGGAACCAGTTCGCCCCGCTCCGCTTCCGCATCACCACCAGAAAATTCTGCACGGACTCGATCCCCAGTTCGCCCAGGTACGCCGCCCACCGCGTCCCCTCCGCCTCCGCGTAATCTTTCGTGTCGGCCTTCAGCCAGGCCTTGGCGTACTCCGCCGCCCCCAGCCGCTTCCCGCCCAGCGCCAGCACGTCGCACCCGTTGCCTTCCAGCCACCCCCGCAGCCGCTCCAGGCTCGCCTTCCCGCCCATCGCCCCCACGTCGCACGTCACATGCACGAACCCGCCCTCCCGCAGATACGCCGGCGCCTCCCGCAGAATCCGCTCCGAGAACCGGTCCCCACCCATGCCCCCGTCACGATAATACGCCTGCCGGTCCGGCGTCATTACATACGGCGGATTGCATGCGATCAGGTCGAACGTCTCCCCCGCCACCGCTGAGTAACAATCGCTCTCCCGGAATTTGATGTTCCCATACCCGTTCATCCCCGCCCCGAACCGGCCGAAGTTCAACGCCCGCGGATTCCGGTCGATCGCCACCACCTCTTTCGCCTCGCCCGCCCGGTAAAACGCCTGCACCCCGCTCCCGCAGCACAGGTCCAGCACTCTTTCATACGGCCGCCGCGCAATCGACTCCGCCACCGCCAGTGTCGACGTGCCGATATTCATCACCCAGTACATCTCCAGCTCGCCCAGCCGCTGGCTCGTGTGGTCCGACAGCAGGAACATCCCGCCGTCTTCCAGGAAAACTACCGTCCCGACAACTCCCCCTTCCACCCGCTGCCAAAGCCCCGCCTCGTCGCACAGCCCGAACAGTTCCTCCCCGATCGCCTCCCGCATCCGCGCCTCCGGCGTCGCCGCCCGCAGCAGAAACGCCCGCATCAGGCATGCCACCGGCGTCTCCATCCCGATCCGCGCCGCGATCGCCGCATGGTCCATCTTCATCGCCGTGGTCGCGTCCGCCGTCTCCGGCACCAGCTTGCGCATCGCGTCCCCGCTGAAGCCCACCCCCAGCAGCCCCTCCCGGAACTTCCACGCCAGCTCCGCCGAATCCACCCGCAACGGCGCCGTCAACTTCTCGCTTGCCTTCATCGTCTCTTCGTTCATACTGGTTGCCTAACTTAAATGCCTCACGTGTAAAATAGGGCAGCGGTTAACGTAGTCACCCCGCCGAGGAACTATTCAATGAGCAAAACTTCTTATGCCGGTGTCGTCATGGATGTCGAGCCGTCCAAGCGCCGCGTCGACGCCACTCCTGAACCCGAAACTCCATTCCAGGTTCTCATTATGGGCGATTTTTCCGGACGCGCCAGCCGTGGCGTCTCCGAGCCCATCCGCGGACGCAAACCCGTCTTCGTCGATTGCGATGAAATCGAACATCTCCCCGCCCGCCTCGGCGTCGAGCTCCGTCTCCCCCTCGCCGGCGATGACAACGCCGCCCTCACCCTGACCTTCTCGGAACTCGAAGACTTCCACCCCGACCGCCTCTACGAAAACTGCGACCTCTTCCCGGCCCTCCGCTCCATGCGCCGCCGCCTGGAAAACCCCGAATCCCTCAAGAAAACCACCGACGAGATCCTCGGCGGCCTCGTCCGCGAAGAAGCGCCTGAAGCCAAAGCGTCCTCCGATATCATCCCCGGCTCCATCCTCGACCAGATCGTCGACTCATCCGACGACAGCGGCGCCCCCGCCCCCGCCGCCCGCCGCGCCAAACCCCGCGAC
>CAYMTH010000536.1:0-3763 GCA_964393235.1 uncultured Solibacteraceae bacterium
CGACGTACTCGAGGATTCCCTTCGACATGTCGAGCCCGACGATGTCCATGTGCTCCAGCAGCCCGTACATCGGCAGCCGCAGCCCGAAGCTCATCCGCGCCGCCATGTCGACTTCCTCGGCGTCCGCGATCCCCTCGCTCACGATGTGCGCCGCCTCCCGGATAAGCGCCATGTGCATCCGGTTGCCCAACTGCCCCGGCGTGTCTTTCTTCACCACCACCGGCGCTTTCCCGCACGCCCGCAGCAGATCCCGCACCCGCCCCGCCAGCTCCGCCGACGTCTTCTCCCCCATCACCACTTCCACCAGCGGCATCAAATGCGGCGGGTTCCAGAAGTGCGTCGTCATCACGCGCTCCGGCCGCGCGCACCGCGCCGCGATCGCCGTGATGCTCAGCCCCGACGTGTTCGACGTCAACACGCACTCCGGCCGCGTCCACCCGTCGAGCTTGCCGAACATCTCCTGCTTCCACCCGAGGTCCTCCGGCCCGGACTCGATGACGATATCCGCCCCGGCGGCCTCTTCTTCCAGTCCCGTCGATGCCCGCAGATTCGCCTCCGCGAACGCCGTCTGCTCCGCCGTGGCCAGCCCGTGCGCCGCCAGCAGCGCCAGCTGCCGCCGCGCCGTCGCCAGCCCCTTGGCCGCGCTCTCCTCCGTGCGCCCGAGAATCACCGCCTCGACGCCGCCCAGCGTCAAGGTCATCGCGATCCCCGGACCCATCATGCCCGTCCCGATTACCGCGGCTCTCATTTGAGTTCGATCGTCAGCGTCCGGTACGGCGCCTTACCCAGGTTCGTCAGCACCGGCGCGTCCTCGCCCTTGCTGTGCCACAGGATCTCGCCCCGCTTCCGCTCCCGCACCGTCTTTTCCTTGGTCTGCGAGTCCAGCCGCTCGTACTTGGCGTCGTCGAGCCACACGATCACCTGGTCCGTCGGCCGGATGTAGCGCTCCCGCGGGACCCCGGGCAGATAGGTCACTTCCTTCACGCGCACCCGCGCGTTGTCCAGCTTCACCGTCTCGGGCAGCGGCGGCGCCCAACCCATCAACCGCAGCGCGCCCACGGTCATCGCGCAAGTCACCAGTACCAGCAGCAGATATTTCATCCCAATACCAATATCACGCAACACCCCCGCCCGACTCGCCCGGACGCCTCAAACTCTCCGCTTTACCCCGTTTTCGCCCCGAATCTTGCCCGGCCCGCCTATCGCCCGGCCGCCGTCTACCCCCGCTCCCGAACAGCACATCGTCGTCTCCCAGCCCAAACCGTAACCGAAATTTCAGGCGCGCCCGCTTGCGTTCGGCTCATACTTAGATATAAGTAGTGTTGCTGTACCTGAGGGCGCGCCCACCTCAAAAGCGGTTCCCCCGATCCGGGCGCAAAGTAGCCGGGTTCTTTATCAGTCCCGGCGGGAGTGTCCAGTATGCAACTTCGTGTCCTCGCCTTCGTGCTCGCGGGCGGCAAAGGAACCCGGCTCTATCCTCTCACCAAGGAGCGTGCCAAGCCCGCCGTTCCCTTCGGCGGCCGCTATCGCATCGTCGACTTCGTCCTGTCCAACCTCATCAACTCCGGCATTTATTCCACCTACGTCCTCATTCAGTTCAAAAGCCAGTCGCTCCTCCAGCACATCCGCGACGGCTGGGATTTTGGCGGCCTTCTCAAAAACCAGTTCATCATCCCCGTCCCCGCCCAGATGCGCTCCGCCGGCGAAACCTGGTACCGCGGCACCGCCGACGCCGTCTATCAAAACATCAACCTCATCGAACAGGCCGACCCCCACCTCGTCTGCATCTTCGGCGCCGATCACATCTACCGCATGAACATCCGCGACATGATCGAGTTCCACGAACAGAAACGAGCCCAGATCACCGTCGCCGCCATCCCCGTCCCCAAAGAAGAGGCCCGCGAGTTCGGCGTCATTGAGTGCTCCCCCGACGGCCGCATCACCGGCTTCCACGAAAAGGTGCCCAATCCGCCCACCATGCCCAATAACCCGGACATGTGCCTGGCCTCCATGGGCAACTACATCTTCTCCACCGGCCTCCTGCTCAAGGAACTCTACGGCGACGCCGCCGACGAAAACTCCTCCCACGACTTCGGCCGCGACATCCTGCCCTCCCTCATCGGCAAGGCCGACATGTTCGCCTACGACTTCAATACGAACCGGATCCCCGGCGACCCGCCCAACTCCGTCGCCTACTGGCGCGACGTCGGCACCATCGACGCCTACTACGACGCCAACATGGACCTCCGCTCCGTCGCCCCCTCCCTCAACCTCTATAACCGCGAATGGAAGCTCCGCACCGCCGGCTTCGAGGACCCGCCCGCCAAGTTCGTCTTCGACGAAGAAGGCCGCCGCGGTACCGCCCTCGACTCCATCGTCTCCGGCGGCTCCATCCTCTCCGGCGGCACCGTCAAAGGCTCCATCCTCGGCCGCGGCGTCCGCGTCCACACCGGCGCCCTCGTCGAGGACTCCATCCTGTTCGATAACGTCGACATCGGCCGGCACTGCAAGATCCGCCGCGCCATTCTCGACAAAAACGTCCGCGTCCCCGAAGGCACCTCCATCGGCTACAACCTCGAGGAGGACGCCAAACGCTACTACGTCACCGAATCCGGCATCGTCGTCGTCGAGGGCCACCGCTCCCACGTCGAACTGGCCACCATGTCGGTCTAGCCTTACCTGCGTAAACCCCAACGCCCGCCGCGTCCCCCGGACCGGCGGGCGTTGTCTTTTCTCTATACACTTCCCGCTGTCCACCCTGTCAAAAATCCCGACACTGCCCGGTCAAAATTTCCACAATTTTTGAAAACAAAAGACTTATTGGTTTGGCCCCCGGCTTGCTCCAGTAGAGTCTCGAAAGGAGTTTCACTCAAAATGATCATGCAAAATGCGGTTCTGGTGAGCACGGCGGTGGCCGGGATGATGCTGTTCTCCACCGGTTGCGCCACCAAACGACACGTCCGGGCCGCCATCGCCCCGGTTGAGAACCGCGTCGGCGCGGTTGAAAAGCGAGCCACCCAGGCCGAAGCCGATGTCGACGCTCTCGAAAAGCAGCTCTCTCAGACGACTGAGGTCGCCTCCGCCGCCGAACGCGAAGCCAAGCTGGCCAAGTCCATGGCCGCTACCGCCGACGGCAAGGCCATGACCGCCGACGGTAAGGCCGTCGCCGCGCAAACCCTCGCCGAAAAGTCGATGACCAAGATCGGGGAAGTCGAGGTCGCCTTCGGCAAGTCCATCGACAACCTCTACGAAAACCTGGACAACTACCAGATGTCCCGCGCCGAGAACATCACCTTCGCCTTCAACCGGCATGACCTGTCGAAGGAAATGAAGGAGAAGCTCGACACCCTCGCCGACTCGGTCAAGGACCAGAAGAAGTTCGTCATCGAGGTTCAGGGCTTCGCCGATACCACCGGTAACGCCGCCTACAACCAGGAGCTCAGCCAGCGCCGCGCCATGGCCGTCGCCCGCTACCTCTCGGCCGAACACTCCATCCCCCTCCGCCGCATCCAGATGCTCGGCGTGGGCAGCGTCAAGCCGGTCGCCGACAACAAAACCCGCGAAGGCCGCATGCAGAACCGCCGCGTCGAAGTGAAGGTGTACACCCTCCCCGCCGGCGCCACCACCTCGGCCATCGCCAAGAGCCTCTAACCTTCTGCCTGCCTCAACTCGATGCCCCGGCCGCTCCCACGCGGCCGGGGCTTTTTCTGTCCGCCTTGCCAAACCCTTTCCCGGGCTGCTAACGTACGTCAGTCATTAGACA
>CAYMTH010000536.1:3773-4164 GCA_964393235.1 uncultured Solibacteraceae bacterium
ATACGAACATGTTCGCGCCCCTTCTGCTCCTCTTCCTCGTCGCCCTGGCCGCCTCCGCGCAGCCCGTCGACTTCGCCCGCGACGTCCAGCCCATCTTCCGCGAACACTGCTTCAGCTGCCACGGGCCGAAAGTCCAGAGCGCCCGCTTCCGCCTCGACCGCCGCCGGGACGCCTTCCGCGGCGGCAACATCGCCGTCATCGCCCCCGGCACCGCCGACGGCAGCCGCCTCTTCCACAAAATCACCAGCACCAAATACGGCCCGCAGATGCCCCCCGCCGGCCCCCTCAGCGCCGAAAACATCTCCATCATCCGCCGCTGGCTCGACCACGGCCCCCCCCGGCCCCACCCCCCCCCCCACCACGCCCCCCCCCCCCCCCCCCCCCCCCCCCC
>CAYMTH010000537.1:0-4161 GCA_964393235.1 uncultured Solibacteraceae bacterium
CGATGCATTCGTCGCAGATGTAGGAACGCGGGTAATCGCTGAGCGGCGAGGAGATCAGCTTACCGACCACATCCTGGCTCTTGTGGCAAAACGAACAACGCAGGGAGTCGTCCGACGAGGAACGCTTCACGCGGGATCTCCTATGGGAATAAACATTGAAACGGGGAACGCCATGAGCGCTCCGCCTTCATTATAGCCATTCCGTTTCGGGCGCAAGGGTAGGATTCCTACTTAGATCCTTCGGCGGCGACGACGGCGCCGGCGGCGGGGAGGTAGCGGGAGAGCATTTCGCGGAGGCGGTCGAGGCGGATGGGCTTGGAGAGGTAGTCGTCCATGCCGGCGGCGAGGCAGAGTTCGCGGTCGCCTTTCATGGCGTTGGCGGTCATGGCGATGACGGGGAGGCGGCGGGATTCTTCGCGCTGGCGGAGGCGGCGGGTGGTTTCGTAGCCGTCGAGGCCGGGCATCTGGCAGTCCATGAGGACGAGGTCGTAGGCGCCGGCCGTGAGGGATTCGAGGGCGGATTCGCCGCTGTCGACGATGGCGGCGTGGAGGCCGAGGGCGTTGACGAGGCGTTTGGCGATCATCTGGTTGACCGCATTGTCCTCAACGATAAGGACGCGGCCGGAGAGGCGGGCGGGGGGCTGAACGGGGGCGGGGACTTCGGCGCGGGGGAGGCGGTCGATGGCGACGAAGACCTCGGTGAGCTGGGCGGTGCGGACGGGGCGGGTGAGGATGGCGGCGCCGGGGAAGGGCGGTTCCTGGGCCTCGCCGCGATTGAAGAGCCAGACGAGGGGCGGGGCGGGATCGGGGAGAATTTCGGCGAGTCGCTCGCGGGCGAGGCGGCCTTCGACGCCGGCGATGATGAAGGCGAAGGCGGCGCCATGGAGCTGGCGGGCGGCTTCGTCGACGGTGGAGGCGCCGGTGACGGAGGCGCCGTGGGGGACGAGGAGGGGGGAAATGGGGGCGCGGGAGAGCGGGGCCGGGTCGATGACGAGCACGCGGCAGGGGGCGACCTGGGGGGCAATCGTATGGGGTTCGGCGCTGGGTTCGAGGAGGATATCGAAGGTGAAGCGGGAGCCGGCGTTTTCCTCGCTTTCGGCGGAGATGGAGCCGCCCATGGCCTCGACGAGCTGGCGCGAGATGGCGAGGCCGAGGCCGGTGCCGCCGAAGCGGCGGCTGGTGGAGGTGTCGCCCTGCATGAAGGGACGGAAGAGGCGGGCGAGGGTTTCGGGGCTCATGCCCTGGCCCTGGTCGGTGACGGCGAATTCGAGGCGGATGGAATCGGGCTGGCGGGCGAGGAGGCGGGCCTCGACGAAGACGGCGCCGCTGTGGGGCCATTCGCCTTCGAAGCTGAACTTGATGGCGTTGCTGACGAGGTTCATCAGGACCTGGCGGAGGCGGCCCTCGTCGCCGCGGAGCCAGTCGGGGACGGCGGGGTCGATGCGGTAGCCGAGGTCGATGCCGCGTTCGAGGGCGCGGAGGCTGAGGAGGTCGAAGACGTCCTCGATGGCGTTGCGGACGGCGAAGTCGCGGCGGACGAAGTCGAGTTTGCCGGCGCTCATTTTGGAGAAATCGAGGATGTCGTTGACGATATCGAGGAGCGATTCGGCGGAGCGGCGGCTGGTGCGGACGAGGAGGCGCTGTTCACGGTCGAGCGGGCCCTGCTCGAGCAGGTCGAGCATGCCCATGACGCCGTTCATGGGCGTGCGGAGTTCGTGGCTCATGTTGGCGAGGAACTCGCTTTTGGCGCGGGCGGCGGCTTCGGCCTCCTTGCGGGCGCGCTCCAGTTGGAGCGACTCGACGGTGGAACGGATGAACCAATGATCCATGTCGGCCACCTGCGTATCGATGGCATACGCGAAGACGGCGATCATGACGCACAGCGAGATGGCCTCGGCGTTACCGCCGGCGGCGACGCCGGCCATGGTGGGGGCGATGACACAGGCCATGTAGGTGCGGGTGAGGCGGGTTTCACCGGCGAAGGCGCCGGCGGCGAAGCAGATGATGCCGGCGGTGATCAGCAGGACGGCGAACTGGAGAAACAGGCCGGCATAGGTGACCTGCATGTAGCAGGCGAAGGCGCCCCAGAGCAGGCCGGCGCTGGAGCAGTGGATACGGTAGACGGCGAGCCATCGCGCGGCCGCCTCCGGCGCGGCGGGCGCGGGGCGGCGGGCGCGGGGCGGCGGTGCATGAGATACCAACGCAAAAAACCGGCGCCCGCGAAGGCGCCGGTAACGGATCCACATAAAAGCGGTTGGCGCTCGGCGAGACCCGAGCCGGCGCAGAGGACGGCAACGACGAGGGAATACAACCAGACAGCGAGCCGGCCGCGCCGCCAAATCTGAGCTGCTCGCGCCACGGTGACAAGCGGCGCGAGCTCCGGGTCAACGGTAGTCACTTATAAAGAGACTACTAGGATTCCTTCTCCTCCGGGGAATCGGCGGCGGGAGCCGGGGGCGGTTCCACCTTGTTCGACTGTTCGAACAGGAAGTTGAGGGTCTTCTGGGTGCGGATGTGGCCTGCGATGCGGCCGAGGGTGCCGTCCTGCTCGAGGCGGCGGCGGACCGAGGCGACCGCTTCGCGCTCCTGGCGGGCGATGCGCTGCACTTCGTTATCCACCTCTTCCTGCGTGGCGTGGATGGTTTCGCGGTCGGCCACCTTTTCCAGCATGAGAGAGGCGCGGACGTCCTTGGTGGCGCGGTCGGCCTGGGTTTCGCGGATCTTGGCCCAGTCGAGGTTCAACGTGCGCGGATCGATGCCCTGGCCGGCGATGGAGCGCAGGCGGCTTTCGATGAGGGAGTCGATCTGCTGGTCGATGTAGGCCTGCGGGATGGGGAAGTCGTACATGCCGACGAGCGCGTCGAGGATGGCGGTGTGGGCTTCCTGGCGGGCGTGGGCGTCGCGTTCGGCGAAGATGGAGCGACGGGCGGCTTCCTTCAGTTCGTCGAGGTTCTTGAAGTCGCCGAGGTCCTGGGCGAACTCGTCGTTGAGTTCGGGCAGTTCCTTGCGGCGGATCGTCTTGAGGGTGCAGTGGAACTTGACGGACTTGCCGGCGAGGCGTTCGGAGCCGTACTCTTCCGGATAGTCGACGGTGAATTCCTTCTCGTCGCCGGGCTGCATGCCGGCGATGTTTTCGGTGAAGGCGGCCATCGTGTCGGCGTGGCCGAGTTCGAGGGCGAGTTCGTCCTGCTGGAGGGCGGGGCCGTCGATGCCGGCGAGGCTGCGGAGGGCGATCAGGACATGATCGGTGCCGGTGGCCGGGCGGGGATCTTCGTTGACGTATTCGGCCTTCTGCTCGCGGAGGCCTTCGAGACGGGCGGCCACTTCCTCGTCGGTGACGACGGGTTCGCGGTAGGGGACGGTGAGGCCGCGGTAGTCGTCGCGGAGTTCGAACTCGGGGGCGACTTCGAACTGGGCTTTGAACTTGAGCGGGGCGCCGGCGTGGAAGTGGAGGTCCACGACGTTCGGCGTGCCGACGACCTGGAGCTTTTCTTCGTCGGCGTACTTGCGGAACGCTTTCGGGATCAGGCGTTCGAGGACGTCCTGCCGGACCTCGTTGGCGAACCGCGTGCGGATCAGCGAGGCCGGGACCTTGCCGGGGCGGAAGCCGGGCAGCGCCGCCTTCTTGCGGATGTCTTCAACGACGAGAGCCGTTTCCTTGTCGATCTCCTCAACGGGGACGACCAAATCAATTTCGTGCTTGCAACCTTCGAGGAGTGCCATGGGAGGAAAATTTGGGTGTGAATTCGTGAGAAAGGCGCGGGACTCGAGGTCCCGCGCCAGGAGGTTGATGGACGATTACGCGCCGGCCTGGGCGCGGAGCGCTTCGGCTTTGTCGGTCGCTTCCCAGGTGAACGTGTCTTCGCTGCGGCCGAAGTGGCCGAAGGCGGCCGTCTTGCGGTAGATGGGGCGGCGAAGCTGGAGGTGGTCGATGATGGCGCGGGGCGTCAGGCCGAAGTTGGCGCGAACCAGTTCGGTGAGGCGGTTGCCGTCGACTTTGCCGGTGCCGAAGGTATCGACCATGACCGAGACGGGCTCGGCGACGCCGATGGCGTAGGCGAGCTGCACTTCGCAGCGGGTGGCGAGGCCGGCGGCCACGATGTTCTTGGCGATGTAGCGGGCCATGTAGCAGGCCGAGCGGTCGACCTTCGTCGGGTCCTT
>CAYMTH010000538.1:0-4161 GCA_964393235.1 uncultured Solibacteraceae bacterium
GTCGGTAAGACCGAAACCGCCCTCACCCTCGCCGACCTGCTCTACGGCGGCGAGCGCAACGTCATCACCATCAACATGAGCGAGTTCCAGGAAGCGCATACCGTTTCCACCCTCAAGGGCTCGCCTCCCGGATATGTCGGCTACGGCGAGGGCGGTGTCCTCACCGAGGCGGTCCGCCGCCGGCCCTACTCCGTCGTCCTGCTCGACGAAGTCGAAAAGGCCCACCCCGACGTGCTCGAACTCTTCTTCCAGGTCTTCGATAAGGGCCGCATGGAAGACGGCGAGGGCCGCGAGATCGACTTCAAGAACACGATCATCATCCTCACCACCAACGCCGCCACCCAGCAGATCATGACCCTCACGGCCGACCCCGATACGGCGCCGACCCCCGAGGGCATCGTCAAGACCATCAAACCCGAGCTCGACAAGGTCTTCAAACCCGCCTTCCTCGGCCGCATGGTCATCATCCCCTATTACCCCGTCCGCGACGAAGCCTTGAAGCAGATCATCCGCCTCAAGCTCGGCAAGATCCAGCGCCGTCTCAAAGAGAACCACGCCATGGCTCTCAACTACGACGACGCCGTGCTCAACGCCATCGCCGCCCGCTGCACGGAAGTCGAATCCGGCGCCCGCAACGTCGACAACATTCTGACCAACACCGTGCTGCCCGAAGTCTCCAACCGCATCCTCACCATGATGGCCACCGGCGAAAAGTCGGACCACATCACCATCTCGGTGGCCGAGGACGGCAACTTCAACTACGCCTAAACCACCACAACCGGAAAATAGGGACAGCCGAAACGCTGTCCCTATTTTCGTTTGATGCGATCATTCCCGCCCACCGTTTGCGCTATTCCTAGACGAGCCCCCGCGAGTAGATATGGCTAAGATCACCCACGACATGCGCCTCCTGGACCTCCTCACGCCCCTCGGCAAGGACGTCCTCCTCATCCGTTCCATCAACGGCCGCGAGGCCCTCTCCCAGCTCTACTCCTACGAAGTCGAGTCCTTCGCCCCCATCACCACCGACGTCGATTTCGCCGACCTCATCGGCCAGTCCCTCACCGTCTCCGTCGCCCTCAAGAACAACGAAAAGCGCTTCTTCCACGGCATCGTCAAGTCGGCTGTCCGCGGCGCCCGGTCCATGACCGCCATCTCCTACCGCTTCGAGGTGGTGCCCTCCTTCTGGCTCCTCACCCAGCGCACGCAGAGCCGCATCTTCCAGCAGCTCCCCATCCCCGACATCCTCAAGAAAGTCCTCGAAGGCCTCGACGTCGACTTCCAGCTCACCGGCAAATACGAGCCCCGCGACTACTGCGTCCAGTATCGCGAAACCGACTTCGCCTTCGCCTCCCGCCTCATGGAGGAGGAGGGCATTTTCTACTTCTTCCTCCACCGCGAGGACGGCCACACCCTCGTCCTCTCCGACTCCCCCCAGTCCCACGAAGACCTGCCCTGCGACAACATCCTCAACTTCGACGAGGAGCGCGGCGGCGTCGAATCGGAAGACGAAATCGTCTACGTCTGGGAAAAGCAGCAGGTGCTCCGCTCCGGCAAGGTCACCCTCTGGGACCACTCCTTCGAGCTGCCCCACAAGCCCCTCGACGCCCAGGAAATGGTCGACGAAGACCTCCAGATCGGCGACATCACCCACAAGCTGAAGCTCGCCGGCAACGACAAGCTCGAAGTCTACGAATTCCCCGGCGGCTACGCCCAGCGCTTCGACGGCATCTCCCCCGGCGGCGGCGACCGCGCCAGCGACCTGCAGAAGATCTACGACGACAACCAGCGCACCGCCCGGATCCGCATGCGCCAGGAGACCGTCGGCGCCATCTCCATCACCGGCCACACCGATTCGCTCCACCTCGTCCCCGGTTTCAAGTTCGACTTCCACCGCCACTACTCCGACGACGACACCTACGTCATCACCGCCTGCAACATCGCCATACCCCAGCGCGGCGCCTACGCCGGCGAAGATACGAACGACTTCAGCCCCCCGCCCGAAATCGTCTTCAACTGCCTCCCTTACAAGCTCCCCTTCGTCCCCACGCGCCTCACCCCGAAGCCGGTCATCTACGGCACCCAGACCGCCCTCGTCGTCGGCCCCGCCGGCGAGGAGATCTTCACCGACAAGTACGGCCGCGTGAAGGTCCAGTTCTTCTGGGACCGCGACGGCAAGTTCGACGGCGGCTCCTCCTGCTGGGTCCGCGTCGCCTCCCCCTGGGCCGGCAAACAGTGGGGCATGATCCACATCCCCCGCATCGGCCAGGAAGTCGTCGTCGCCTTCGAGGAAGGCGATCCCGATCAGCCCATCATCGTCGGCAGCGTCTACAACGCCGACCAGATGCCGCCCCACGAACTCCCGGCCAACAAAACCCAGTCCGGCATCAAGTCCCGCTCCACCCCCGGCGCCGGTTCCCAGAACCTCAACGAAATCCGCTTCGAGGACAAGATCGGCCAGGAGCACATCTTCATCCACAGCGAGAAGGACACCCACTTCCGCTGCAAGGGCTCCTACTTCGGCGACGTCGGCGGCGAGTACAACATGACCGTCCACGGCGAAACGAAGTTCGAGCACTTCGCCATGGTCAGCCGCACCGTCCACGCCGACGAGACGCTCAAAGTCGACGGCCGCTACGGCATCGTCGTCGATGGCGACACGATGATCAAGAGCGCCGCCGCCGCGGGCTTCATCGGCCAATCGCTCCGCCTGGACTCCCGGACCGACCTCACCGTCGTCTCCGCCAGCGATACCGGTATCGACGCCGGCGGCGCCATGATGCTCACCGCCAGCTCAGGCCTTTACCTCTCCGCCGGTGGCAGCAGCATCTCCCTCACCCCCGCCGGAGTCTTCATCACCGGCTCCATGGTCTACATCAACTCCGGTTCTGCCGACGGTATGGTCGTCGAGGCCGCCAAGCCCCGCGCTTCCGCCCCCGGCGTCCCCGCTCTCCCCATGAAGCCCGGCGAAACCAAGGCCACGCCCAACCCCGCCGGCAATCCCCCCGGCCGCAACCCCGGCGACAACACCCACAACGAAAACGACGAAGAGAACAAGGACAAGACGCACTGGATCGAGGTCGAGCTCAAGGACGAATCCGGCGCCCCCGTCGCCGGCGAGTACTGCGAAATCACTCTCCCCAACGGCAAGAAGGCCACCGGCTCGACCAACGAAAAGGGCCTCTATCGTGTCAACAAAATCGACCCCGGCGAATGCACCATCCGCTGGATCAACCTCGACCAGGACGCCGTTTCCCAGTAACTGGAGCCACCCATGTCCAATTCCAACGAGAACATCATCCACACCGTCACCCACGGCGACAGCATCCCCTCGCTGGCCCACGACAACGGCCACTTCTGGGAGACCCTGTGGAACCACCCCGATAACGCCGAACTCAAAGCCAAGCGCAAGAATCCCAATATTCTCGCGCCCGGCGACGAGGTCACCATCCCGCCCATCCGCGTAAAGGACTTCTCCGGCGGCACCGACACCCGCCACTCCTTCAAACGCAAGGGCGTCCCCGCCAAGCTCAAAATGCAGCTCTTCCTCATGGGCGAACCGCGCCGCAACGAGCCCTATACCCTCATCCTCGACGACGAGATCATCAAGGGCGCCACCGACGGCGACGGCAACATCGAGCACTACATCAAGCCCAACTGCAAGGGCGGCGTCCTTAAGCTCAACGGCGGCAAGGAAGAGTACCCCGTCCGCGTCGGCCACCTCAACCCCATCGATACCATCTCCGGCGCCAAACAGCGCCTCAACAACCTCGGCTACTACTGCGGCGACGAATCCGACGATCCCACCCAGCCCTTCAAGGAAGCGCTCGTGCAGTTCCAGGGCGATCAGAAGATCCCGCAGACCGGCGAATACGACGCCGCCACCCAGGCCAAACTCGAGTCCGTTCATACCTAAGGAGCCATCATGCTAGGTGCAGTTTCAGGAGCCATGGATGCCGCCAGCGGCCTGCTGGGCGGCCAGGGTAGCGCCGCCGCCGCCGGCAACGCTCCCCTCACGTTCTACAAGGGCGAAAACCTCGGCCAGCTCGAACAGTCCCTCGCCGGCGCGCAGGCCCCCGGCGACCGCCGCCCCATCGACGCCGGCGCCGTCATCGAGTTCATCCACATCGGTCGAGTCCACCTCGACAATTCGAAAAACTT
>CAYMTH010000539.1:0-2641 GCA_964393235.1 uncultured Solibacteraceae bacterium
GGTTGAGATCCTTGATTGACTCGTAGATCGTAACGGGGGCGAGGAGAGTAACTGTCGCGATCAGGTCGTGTAAGTCGATCTGAGTGGCCAGTAAGTGGGCGATAAACTCGCGGCCGAACTGCTCGCGGCCGCAGGACTTGGGGGGCTTCGCCTGGTAGTAGAGGTTGCGGAGGAGCGCCTGGAGGAGTTGGGCGTTGGGGTTGCCCCGGCGGGCGAAGGCGCCGTTGCGGTCGTAGTTCCGCTTGCCGCGGGAGATGATCCAGGCGAGCTGGTCAATCACCATATTGCCGGGGCCGGTATCGAAGGCGACGACCTGTTCCGGCGCCGCGCCGGCGGGGAGGATGCTGACATTGGCGATGCCGCCGATATTGAGCAGGACGCGGGTTTTCTTCGGGTGGCGGAAGAGGAGGTAATCGACGAACGGGACGAGCGGGGCGCCCTGGCCGCCGGCCGCCATATCGCGGGGGCGGAAGTTGCTGACCACCGGGGTTTGGGTGCGTTCGGCGAGGATTTGGGCTTCGCCGATCTGCAGCGTCGCGGTACGGCTGTGGAAGATCGTCTGCCCGTGGCAACCGATCAGTTCGGGCTTTGCCGTGAGGCGCGCGACGGCCTTGGCGTACTGCTCGGCGAGATCGAAGTTAAGCTGGGCGAGTTCGCCGGTGTGCGCTTCGGTATTGGAGACGGCGAGGATGCGTTCGCGGAGTTTCTTCGAGTACGGAACGGTGAGGTATTCGAGTAACTCCCACTTACGTCCGCGCAGGTCGACTGCGGCAACAGTGATGCCGTCGAGCGAGGTCCCGCTCATGATGCCGGCGACGATCATCTAGCCCAGATCCTTTTGCAGTTCGGCGAGGATCTGCAGGGCCTCGATGGGGCGAAGTTCATCGAGCTTGAGGGCGCGGATGCGGTCGGCGATGTTGCCGTTGACGGGTTCGAAGAGGCGGATCTGCATGGGGCCGGCGGGCGGGGCGGGTTCGTGGGAACTGACGGCGACGACGGTGTGTTCGGCTTCCTCGTGGAGGGCGAGGATCTCGCGGGCACGCTCGATGACGGTCATGGGAAGGGCGGCGAGGCGAGCGACTTCGATACCGTAGCTGCGGTCGGCGGCGCCGGCGTGAACCTTGCGCAGGAAGATGATCTGATCGCCGGATTCCTTGACGGCGACGTGGAGGTTGCGCACGCCGGGGAGACGGTCGGCGAGTTCGGTGAGTTCGTGATAGTGGGTGGCGAACAGGGTACGGGCGCCGATGCGGTCGTGGATGAACTCGACGACGGCCCAGGCGAGGGCGAGGCCGTCGTAGGTGGCCGTGCCGCGGCCGATCTCGTCGAGGATGACGAGCGAGTTTTTCGTCGCAGTGTTGAGGATTACGGCGGTTTCGGTCATCTCGACCATGAAGGTGGACCGGCCGCGGGCGAGGTTGTCGGCGGCGCCGATGCGGGTGAAGACGCGGTCGACGACGGGGAGAACAGCCTCGGTTGCGGGGACGAACGAACCCATCTGGGCGAGGATGCTGATCAAGGCCACCTGGCGCAGGTAGGTCGACTTACCGCCCATGTTCGGGCCGGTGATGATGGCGAGAAACTGGCCGTTGCCGTCGAGCGAGACGTCGTTGGGAATGAAGCGCTGGGCGTCGCGGGCGGTGAGTTGCTCTATGACCGGATGGCGGCCGGCGACGATGCGCAGTTCCCCGCCCTGGATGAACTTCGGGCGGGTGTAGTTGTTTTCCGCCGCGACCTGAGCGAGGCCGGCGTTGAGATCGAGATTGGCGATGGCGCCGGCGAGGAGGCGGATGCGCTCGGCGTGATCGGCGGCGAAGGAGCGGATTTCGGTGAAGAGAGCGCGCTCGATTTCGAGCATTTTCTCTTCGGCGGCGAGGATTTTCGCCTCGAGTTCCTTCAGCTCGGGGGTGATGAAGCGTTCGGCGCCGACGAGGGTCTGCTTGCGGTCGTAGTCGGCCGGGACGCGGTCGAGATTGGCCTTGGAGATCTCGATGTAGTAGCCGAAGACGTTGTTGAAGCGGACCTTGAGCGAGGAGATGCCCGTGCGCTGGCGCTCGCGGACTTCAATGTTGGCGAGGTACTGTTTCGAGTTCTTGGACAGGTCGCGGAGTTCGTCGAGTTCGGGGTGGACGCCGTCACGAATCGTTCCGCCGTCGGTGAGCGCGATGGGGGGCTCGTCGGCGATGCCGTTGAGGATCTTCTCGCGGACCTCGGCGACTTCGTCGAAGCGGGGTTCGTTGAGCAGCCGGTTCAGTTCGGGGACTTTGGCGAGGCTGCGGCCCATGGCGAGCAGTTCGCGCGGGGTGGCCGAGCCGAGGGTGACCTTGGCGAGGAGGCGTTCGAGGTCGAGAATCTGCACGAGCACTTTACGCAGTTCGGCGCGGAGGATCGTGTCCTTGAGCAGCGCTTCGACGGCGTCGAGGCGCGCGTTCATTTCCGGTTCCGAGATCGACGGGCGCAGCAGGCGGCGGCGGAGGAGGCGGCCGCCCATGCCGGTCATGGTGGCATCGAGAACGGAGACGAGCGTGGAGTCCTTCGATTCGCCGGCGAAGAGCGGGTCGACGAGCTCGAGGTTGCGGACGGTGACGGCATCGAGGACCATCGATTCGCCGCGATCGAAGAACGACGGGCGTTCGACGTG
>CAYMTH010000539.1:2651-4153 GCA_964393235.1 uncultured Solibacteraceae bacterium
CGCGCTGGGTGTCGCGGAGGTAGTGGAGGATGGCGCCGGCGGCGGAGGTGGCCAGGGGGCGGCCGGCGAGGCCGCAGCCATCGAGCGACAGGAGGCCGAAGTGCTCCTTGAGCAAGCGGTCGGCGTAGTCGTGATCGAAGACCCAGGCGTCGACGGAGGTTTTGGTTTTGACGCCGTCGAGGGTGGCGCCGTCGGGCAGCAGCACTTCGCGGACGTTCCAGCTTTCGAGCGACGGCACCACCTCGTCGCCGGACAATTCGGTGCAGCGGAACTCGCCGGTCGAAACATCGACATAGGCGACGCCTGCGCGCTCCTTCTGGCGTACGACGGCCGCGAGGTAGTTATTCTCGCGCGACCGCAGCATGTTCGTGTCGGTGGCGGTGCCGGGAGTGACAATGCGGGTCACTTCGCGCCGGACGATCTTCTTGCCGGGACCGGGCTGTTCCATCTGCTCGCAGATGGCCACGCGGAAGCCCTTGGCGATGAGCCGGGCCAGATAGTTATCAGCGGAATGATACGGGACGCCGCACATGGGGGTGGGCTGTTCGGCGTCCTTGTTCCGTGAGGTCAGGGTGATTTCGAGTTCGCGCGCCGCGGTGACGGCGTCCTCGAAGAAAAGCTCGTAAAAATCGCCGAGACGAAAAAACAGCAGGGCTCCGGGCACCTGCTGTTTGATCGAGTGGTACTGCCGCATGAGCGGCGTCGCGTTGTCAGCCATGAATTATGCGTAAAGCCCGCGCAACTTAATGGCGAAGGCAACGCGATCGAGGGCTAACATATAGGCCGCTGTCCGGTTCTCCACATTATGCTCGCGAGCGTATTTCAATACGTCGTAGAAGCTATCCACCATGATTTCTTCGAGGCGGGTATTGACCAGCTTCTCGTTCCAGAAGTAACCCTGGCGGTCCTGCACCCATTCAAAGTAAGAGACGGTGACACCGCCGGCGTTGGCCAGGATGTCCGGGACGACAAAGATGCCGCGGTCGGCGAGGATCTTGTCGGCGGGCGCGTTGGCGCCTTCGCAGATGATCTTGCAGTTGAGCGAGGCGGCGTTTTCCGAGGTGATGACGTTTTCTTTGGCGGCCGGCAGCAGCACGTCGCAGGGCAGGCGGAAGGCCTCCCCGGCGGTGAGGTTCTGCGCCTCCGGGAAGTCGAGGACCGATCCCGTCTCTTTCCGGTACTTGATCAGCGCCTCGACGTCGAGGCCCTTCTCGTTGTAGACCGCGCCATCGACCTCGATGATGCAGACCACCTTGAACCCTTCGCGGGCCATAAGCCGGGCGGCCATGCCGCCGACGTTGCCAAAGCCCTGGATGACGACCGAGGCGCGGGTTTGCGGGATTTCGAACTTCTTGAGCGCTTCGCGGGTGACGTAGAGGCAGCCGCGGCCGGTCGCCTCCGGGCGCCCGCGGGAGCCGCCGAGGTTGAGCGGCTTACCGGTGACGACGCCGGTCGTGGTCTCGCGCTTGTGCATCGAGTAGGTGTCCATGATCCACGCCATG
>CAYMTH010000540.1:0-4150 GCA_964393235.1 uncultured Solibacteraceae bacterium
CGAAATCGCCAACGACACCCTGAAAGAGGATTTCCGCTCCTTCCGCACCGAAGAAGCCCGCATTCTCCTGCTCGAAGCCGGGCCGCGCATCCTCACCGCCTTCCCCGAACCCCTGAGCGCCGCCGCCGAACAGTCACTGCTCAAGCTCGGCGTCCGCGTCCGCACCGGCGTCGCCGTCGCCGCCATCGACCCCGACGGCGTCACGCTCGGCAACGGCGACCGGCTCCCCGCCCGCACGGTCCTCTGGGCCGCCGGCGTCAAAGCCTCCCCGCTCGGCGCCCTGCTCGGCGCTCCCGTCGACCGCGCCGGCCGCGTCATCGTCCGCCCCACCTGCCAGCTCCCCGACCGTCCCGAGGTCTTCGTCCTCGGCGACATGTCGGCCATCGAGGGCAATCCCCTCCCGGGCGTCGCGCCGGTCGCCATGCAGCAGGGCCGCTACGTCGCCGACGCCATCGGAGTCCTCGAAACCGGCCGCGAACCCGCCCCGTTCCGCTACGTCGACAAGGGCAACCTCGCCACCATCGGCCGCGCTGCGGCCATCGCCGATTTCGGACGCTTTCAACTGAGCGGCTGGCTCGCCTGGCTCCTCTGGCTGTTCATCCACATCATGTACCTGGTCGGCTTCCGCAACCGGGTCCAGGTCTTCGTGCACTGGGCCTTCCAGTACTTCACCTTCAATCGCGGCGCCCGCCTGATTACGACGCCCGCCCCGCGAGACGCGTAAGCGCCTCGTCGGTCACCCGGAAGATCGTCCATTCGTCCTGCGGCTCGGCCCCCAGCGAACGGTAGAACCGGATCGCCGGCTCGTTCCAGTCGAGCACCGACCATTCCAGCCGCGCGCACCCGCGCTCCACCGCCACCCGCGCCAGTTCGGTAAGCAGCGCCTTCCCGATCCCGTGCCCCCGCTTCTCCGGCAGCACGTACAGGTCTTCGAGGTAGATCCCCGGCCGCGCCCGGAACGTCGAGTAGTTGTGAAAGAACAGCGCGAACCCGGCTGGCGCGCCCTCCCATTCGGCCAGAATCACCTCGGCGAACGGCCGCGGCCCGAACAGCGTCGCCCGCAGTTCGTCCTCGGTCGCCCCGCAGGCGTGCGACAGCTTCTCATACTCGGCCAGGCCCCGGATGAACGACAGAATCTGCGGCGTATCGGCGGCCGTCGCCGCCCGCAACGTAATCGACATCCCTTCAGGGTAGCGCCCACAGCGCCCCGCCGACACCGAATCCGAGCGTCACCACGAGCGTCTTTTCGCCCCGTTCCGGGGGGTACCCGCGCGCCGCGAGTACTGCATCGTTGACCACGACCCACCGTTTGCCCGCGAAAAGTGCACCAAAACTGCCCTCTAAATCGCCAAAAAGACCCGGAAAAGTACACGATTCCGCGCGTCCTGAGAGCGAAATCGCGGCCGGAACGCCCAGCACGACCCCGTCGCAATCGTCCGGAATGTGCGGCCGCAGCCACTCCCGCAGCCGCTCCCGCCCCGTGTCCGCATCGAGCGCCCCCCGCCCGTACGGCAGGTACGCCGGGTCCCGTTCCACCGTCCGCGCCCCCGCTAAGTCCATGATTTTCAAGCGCGACTGGCCCAGATCGAGCGCCAGCGGGCGCGCAAAGCCGAACTCGCGCCAAACCGCCTCCGCGCCCCGGCGCGCCGCGAACGGCCCCGGATCGGCGAGCACATGCGGCCGCGCCAGCGCCGCCGACGCCCCGGCCGCGTCGCCCCCGGTCAGGATCAGCCGCTCGAACCCGGCTGCCGCGCCCAGGTCGTCGCCCCCCGCGGTGCGCGCCGCGCCTTCATGCAGATCATCCAAAAACTCAGCCAACGCCCTGAAATAAATAGACTTGTCATCGCGCAACTGGTACAGCGTCGCGCGCCCGGCCATCCCGTGCCAGAGCTCAAGCCCGCGCAGCCCCGGATGCCGGTAGACGATCACTCGGCCATCGACTCCTTCGTTTCGGTAACCGGCGCCCAAGTCGGGCAGGGGCGGCGCGACAGGTGCGCATAGTAGAGCCGCTGGGCATGGTACGCGGCCTTGCACAGTACCAGCGCCGCCTGGAAGAGGCCGTAGTAGAGCTGCTCGGCCAGCGGCGCCTCGCCGAGCGTCGACCGGTCGAGGCGCCGGCGCCCCCAGCGCTGGTGCGCGGGCGTCCAGTCGGGGAAGAAGTAATGTAATCGTTCAATTTCGAGCCGCATCCGCTGGTATTTACGGAACATCCCGCGCAGAGTCTCCGGGGGCCGGTATTCGATCCCGGACGGGGTGCAGCGGAACGCCTGGGGCCCGGAGCGGCGCAGCAGTTCGCGCGAGAGGTAGATGTCGTCGGTGCGGATGCCGGCGCGGAGGTTGAGGAACGGGTTGTCGGCGGCGGGGTCGAAGCGCAGTTCTTCGGGGCGCGGGATGCGCCAGCGGCGGATGGCAAAGCACTGTCCGTTGCAGTAGTTGCGTCGGGTCTGGTAGCCCTCGCGGAGGTTGTAGAGGTAGAGCGCCCGGGCGAGGGGCGTGCGGCGCTTCGGCTCGAGCGGGTACTTTTCGGCGTAGGCGATTTCGACCTCGGGATGATCGAGGAGGGCGCCGGTGAGTTCGGTGAGGGTCTCGGGGTGGATCCGGATGTCGGCGTCGGTGAAGATCAGGAACGGGGCGTCCGGGCGGGCCTCGACGAGCGCGCGCTGGGCTTCGACGAGGCCGCCGCGGGTGTGCCAGAGGGTGAGGTCGCGCTCCCCCGCGAGCAGGGCGACGGTGTCGTCGGTGTTGTCGTTGAGCAGGACGTGGATCTCGAACCGGACGCCGCGCGCGGCTTCGGCGCGGGCCGCCGAGACGCGCAGTGACGCCAGCAGCGCCCGGATGTTCGCCGCCTCGTTGCGCGCCGTGATGCCGACCGGGATCAGCATGGGCCGAGGCGCTCCACGAGTTCGGCGACGCGGCGTGCCCCGTCGCGCCGGTAGCTCAGGGCGAGGCGGGCGGCGGCGGCGCGGATGGGTTCGTCTTCGAGCAACCGGCGCAGGGCGGCGGCGATGGCGTCGACCGGCGCGCCGCGCAGGTCGAGTTCAATGCCGTTGCCGGCGCGGGCCAGGAAGTGCGCCTGGTGAAACTGGTCGTTGCACATGGGCGAGAGCAGCATGGGCACGCCGGCGGCGGCGGCTTCCATGAAGCTGTTGGCGCCGCCGTGGGTGACGAAGGCGGCGGCGGTCTTGAGGATCGTCAACTGCGGGGCGTAGCGGTAGACGCGGGTCCAATCGTCCTCGGGGATTTCGGCGGCGAGTTCGCCGGCCGCGAGCGCGAGACCCGCCCCGATCGCGGCAGCGGCGGCGCGGAGCTTGGCGAAGATTTCGGGCCAGTGGTAGATCTGGCTGCCGAAGGAGGCGTAGACCAGCGGGCGGTCGGCGGGGAGCGGGCGCAGCGGGGCCTCATCACCGCGGGCGTGGAGCGGGAACGATGGGCCCACGAGTTCGACGCCTTCGACAGGTCCGCAAAGGGCCTCGGTCGTGAAGGCGACGTTCAGGTAGGGCGAGAGGACGTCGCAGCCGCGGAAGCGGGCCGGGCAGGCGTAGGCGGCAAAGACGGCCTCGCGGCGAGGGGCGAGGGCGCGGGTGGTGCGGAGGAGCGCGCTGTCGAGGCTGTCGGGGATGACGGGGTTGAGCGAGTTCGAGACGCTGGCCCAGGGGAGGTCTTCGGCGTGGGCGGCAAGGGCGGCGGGGTAGTAGAGCGGGTCAAGAACCACGACCTGCGCGCCGAGGCGGCGCAGCGCCGCGCGGACGTTCTCGACTTGCTCGGGAATACCGGTGAGCAGGAGCTGTTCGATCCAGGCGGCGAGGCGGGGCGCGTCCTGGATCAGTTCGACGAGGGCGGCGCCGTGGGTGGGCCGTTCGCCGGCTTGGGGCGGGATGAGCGCGGGATCGAAGGCGAGCCCGGCGGCGGCCAACTGCGGCGAAATGTCGCCGGGGGCGAGGACCGTGACGGCATGGCCGCGCGCGGCGAGCGCCTGCGCCGGGCCGATGTAGGGGTTGATGTGGCCCTTTTCGGGGATGAGGACGAAGACGATGTTCATGCCGCGGGTTCCTTTGGGAGACGCGGAAAAGGGGAGAAGGTCTCCTCTCCCTGGAAACGCGCAAACCAGGTCAGCAGCGCCAGCAGGCGGAAGCGGAGACCGGTGTCGCGG
>CAYMTH010000541.1:0-4144 GCA_964393235.1 uncultured Solibacteraceae bacterium
CTACTCGCTCTGCGTCCTGCTGTTCGAGCTCATCACCGGCGTGAAGCCGTTCCGTTCGAAGAACGTCGCGACGTTCCTGCAAGAGGTGATGTACAACGAGGTGCCGAAGATGGCCGACATCCGGCCGGGCGTCTCCGACGGGCTGCAGCGCATCGTCGAAAAGGGCATGTCGCGGAAACCGGAAGACCGCTACGCGACAATGGACCTGCTGGTCGACGACCTCCGCGCGGAACTGCGCGAAGGCCTGCAACAACAGGAAAACGTCCTCGAAGGTCCCGCCGTCGCCGTGCTTCCGTTCACGGTCGTGGGCACCGATGAGCGGCTGGCTCCGTTCTGCGATGGGCTGACCGAGGAGATCGGCTATCAACTGCAGAGCGTGGAAGGACTGCAGGTGGCCGCCACCACGTCCGCCGCGCGCTTCAAGGGCCGCACCGACGATTTGCGCAAGATCGGCGCGCAGCTCAACGTCAATCTGGTGCTCGAAGGCAACGCCCGTTCGGCCGGCAACATCGTGCGCATCATCATGAAGCTGACCGATGCGACCACCGGATATCAGGTCTGGTCGGAGCGTTTCGACCGCGACCTTTCCAACTCGCTCACCATTCAGGACGACCTCGCTTCGGTCGCCACGCGCGTCCTCGGCCAGCACGTGCGGGGGGAAGAAATTGTCTCGACGCCGCCGGTCGCCACGGGGATGACGGGCCAGTTCGCCGTCACCATGCCGATGGTGCAGATTCCGGTGCAGCTGCTCGACATGACCGAGATTCTCGAGGCAGCGCGCGGACTGCGTTCGCCGCAGGAGATTCTGGAACCGGCGATCGAAGCAGCATTGAAACAGCCGTCCGCCTCGGTCGACGCGCAGGTCACCCTCGGCTACGCCTACTCCGTGCTCGGCAAGACGCCCGGCACGGCCGAGCAGGCCTTCCTCCGCGCCATCGAATTGAACCCGCGCTCGGTGGAGGCGCTCTCCGGCCTCGCCACGCATGTTCTGGCCCCGGCCGGCCGTATCAGCGAGGCGATCTCCACGCTCCAGCGCGCCGACCAGTCGGCGATGCGGACCATCCTCTCGCTCGGCTGGGTCTACTTCTGGAGCGGCGACTTCCAGTCCGCCGTCAACCAGTGCCGGCAGGCCTTCAAGGTCAATTCCAACGAGGCCGACATCTACCTGCTGCTGGGCCGTGCGCTCGCCGCGCTCGGGCAGTACCGCGAATCGATCATCGCCTGCGGACGCGGCCGCGTCATCTCGCCCGAAGATCCGCGCATCGCCGCGGCGCTCAGCTACAGCCACGGCCGCGCCGGCGAAGCCGACGAAGCCAACCGCCTCGCCGACGAACTCGGCAGCCTGGCCGGACGCCGCTACGTCTCGGTGCTCGACGTCGCCCTGCCCTACGCCGGCCTAGGCCTCGGGGAATGGGTGGCCTGCTGCCTCGAACGCGCCAAGGAAGAGCGCCCGGTCGAGTACCTCTGGTGGGATCTCGCGCCGGAGTGGAAGGACTACCGCTAACCGCCTTGAATGGCCGGGACGAAGTGCACCTCCGTCCCGGCGCTGACCTCTTCCGATAACCCAAAGGCGGCCAGTTCTCCGTCGAGCGCGATCGCGTATCCGGGCGCCATCCGCCCGTCGCGCACCAATCGACCACGCATCTCCGGATACGCCGCCTCCAGCGCGGCCACCACATCCCGCACAGTCGCCCCTTCGGCGTCAATCCACTCCCGCCCCGCCGCGTACGGGCGCAGCAGGGCGGGAATGAAGACTCGGGCCATCTACAGCCGGCCCAGCGCGGCCACCACCGCCGGCGGGTTCATCGGCATGCGGTCCATGCGCACCCCCGCCGCGTCGCGGATGGCGTTGGCGATCGCCGCCTGCGGCGGCACGATGTTCGCCTCGCCCACGCCGCGCACCCCGAACGGATGCCCCGGGTTAGGCACCTCCACGATCTTCGTATCGATCATCGGCAGGTCGAGCGCCGTCGGCATGCGGTAATCGAGCAGGCTCGCGTTCATCATCCTACCGTCCGGGCTCATCCAGTACTCTTCGTTCAAAGCCCAGCCGATGCCCTGCACGCTGCCGCCCTGCATCTGCCCTTCCACATAGCTCGGGTGGATCGCCTTCCCCGCGTCCTGCACCGACGTGAAGCGGACGATCGACACCTTTCCGGTCTCCATATCCGCTTCCACGTCGACGATCACGCCGGCGAACGAACCGCCCACGCCGCGCGGATTCACGGCCGCCTGCCCGACCACCGTACCGCCGGTCTCCGTCAGCTTCTCCGCCAGTTCCGCGAACGTCATCGACTTCTCGCCGGCGCGGAAAACGCCGCCGGCGAACTCGACATTCTCCGCCTGCCACAGCTTCGCGGCCCGCGCCTTCATCTGCCGCACCACATCCTGCGCGGCGTCGTGCGCCGCCCAGCCCGTCGCAAACGTCGTGCGCGACCCGCCGGTCACGCCCGTATACCCGATCGTGTCCGTATCGACCACCGACGGATGCACGCGGTCAACCGGAATTCCAAGGACCTCGGCGGCCTGCATCGCGATCGATGTCCGCGTGCCGCCGATATCGGTCGACCCCTCGATCAGGTTCACCGTGCCGTCGGCGTTCACGCTGATCACGCAGCTCGACGGCAACCCGACGTTGAACCAGTACCCGATGGCCACGCCGCGACCGCGCCGCGCCTCGGCGTGCGACGGCTCGCCCAGCGGCGCCGAGTAATGCGGATGGGACTTCATCGCCTCCAGCACCTCGACGCACCCGATGCGCCGGAACTTCGGCCCGTCGGCCCGCCGCGTGCCTTCCTTCGAAGCGTTCCGCAGCCGCAGCTCGGGCGGATCCATCTTCAGCGCCCGCGCGATCTCGTCGACCACGGACTCCGTCGCAAACGCCGCGTTCGGCGCGCCCGGCGCACGGTAGGCCGCCGTCGACGGCTTGTTCACCAGCACGTCGTAACCGTCGATCGTCTGGTTCGGAATGTCGTAAGCCGCGAAGACGCACATCGACCCCGCGCCCACCATGCCGCCCGGATACGCCCCGGCCTCGTAGGCCAGATACGCCTGCGCCGCGACAAACTTGCCCGACGCGTCCGCGCCCATCTTCACGCGCACCAGGGAACCTGGCGTTGGACCGCTGCCCTCGAACACCTCGCGCCGGTTCATGACAATCTTCACCGGCCGCCCGGATTTCTTCGACAACAACGCCGCCACCGGCTCCAGGTACACCGGAATCTTCCCGCCGAAACCGCCGCCGATCTCGGTCGGCGTCACTTTCACCTGCGAAACCGGCAGGTCCAGCAGGCACGCCACCACGTCGCGCACGACGAAGCTTCCCTGCGTCGAGCACCACACCTGCACGCGCCCGTCGTTGTTCCACAGCGCCGTGGCCGCGTGCGGCTCGATGTAGCCCTGGTGCACCGTCGCCGTGCGGAACTCGCGCTCCACCACGATCGCCGCGCCGGCGAAGGCCGCTTCGGCATCGCCCATCACGTGGCGCACGTGCTCGGAAACGTTGCTCGCGGCGAGTTCGGAAGCGCCGAGTTCGGCCGGCCACAGCCCTTCATGCAACCGCGGCGCGCCGGGCGCCATGGCCTCTTCGGCCGTCAGCACGCACGGCAGGGGCTCGTAGTCGACTTCGATCAACTGCAGCGCCTGTTCAGCCGCCTGCGGACTCGTCGCCGCCACCGCCGCGATCGCGTGGCCCTGATACAACACCTTGCCCTTGGCCAGCACGTTGCCACGCAGGTAGCTCACCGGCGTCGCACCTTCGCCCAGGTCCACGATGCGGTCCGCCGTGGGCGGGAAATCGTCCGCCGTCACGACCGCGAGTACGCCCGGCGCGGCCGCCGCCTTGGAAACATCGACGCGCCGCAGCCGCGCGTGCGCGTGCGGGCTGCGCAGGACGGCCCCGTGGACCAGTCCGTTCATCTGAAAATCGGCCCCGTAGACCGCGCGCCCCGTCACCTTGTCGGCGCCGTCATGCCGCGGCGGCCGCGTCCCGATCACGTTATACGTCGTGCTCATCGCGCTCCCTCCCGCATCTCCCGGGCCGCCGTCTGCACGGCCCGCACGAACTTGGCATAGCCCGTGCAGCGGCACAGGATGTTCGCCAGCCACAGGCGGATCCCTTCCTCCCTCGGGTCCGCGTCTTCAT
>CAYMTH010000542.1:0-4143 GCA_964393235.1 uncultured Solibacteraceae bacterium
TCGAGGGGATTTGACCGGTGCGGACCTGGCTGGCCGGCGGGGACGGGTAGACTTCAGGATACTATTTGGGGGCGAGGGGCACGGATTCCGGGCACGCCTGACCGGAGTCGGGATTGCAGGGATCGGTGGGCTGGATGGTGGGCGTGTAGGGGCTGAAGACGATCTCGAATTCCGATTCCCCGTGGACGTAGAGGCGCGCGATGCGGCCGGCTTCGGTGTCTGTGCCGCCGGGTTCGAGGCCGAGGACCTGGGGGTAGTAGCCGGGTTTGTGGCTGATCTGATCGGGCTCGAGGATGCGGAGGGGCTGCGACCAGAGGTCGGGGCGGGAGAGGTCGGCGTTGAAGGTGACCTCAATGCCGAACTGCGGCCAGCCGGGGGAGCAGCAGGCACGGTTCATGAGGATGACGTACTGGTTGAGGAACGTATTCCAGTGCACGGACGGGCCCCAGTTGGAGTCCGTATTCTCGGCCTGCCAGGCGGAGCCGGCGGGGAAAATGGGGGACATGCGGCCGCCCCGGCCGGGTTCGTCCCAGGCGCCCTGGTAGTATTTGCGGACGGCGCCGGCGGGGTTGTGGCGATCCGGGAAGGCCATGCGGGCGACGGCGACGCCTTGTTCGGCGCGGGGGCCGGCGTAGTTGGTGAAGAAGAAGTAGAAGTAGTTCCGCTCGCGGTCCGGGATGACGGAGAAATCGCCGTGACCGCCGGCGAAGAAGCCGTTTTTGGCGTCGCAGTCGGGAGCGTCGCCGGCTTCGAGGACAAGGCCGAGATCCTGGACGGTTTTGCCGTTGTCGTAGGAGATAGCGGCGCCGATGCGGGGCGCGGTGAGGTTGTTATTCGGGCAGACGCCGCCGGGTTCGTTGTGATACCAGAGGAAGAGCGTGCCGTCGTCGTCGCGCCAGACGGCTTCGAACCAAACGGGCTTGTGCGCGCTGGAATCGAAGTTGACCGGTTCGGTGCCGCCGAGGCTGAACTGGTCGGGACCCTTGCTGCGGGTGGGAACGCCGGTGGAATGGAAGATGTGCAGTTCGCCGTCGGCCCACATGGCGGCGGTATTGCCGTCGATGACTTTTGGGAGGGTGTGTTTCGACGCCGGTTGGACAAAGGCGTATTGGGCGTGGGCGACGAGGGCCAGCGCGAGCGACGGGAGCAACTTGAGAAGTCTAGTGGTCATAGGACCGAGGTTCTACTTCTATAGGTGCAGATCGTCCGCGGCTGGTTACTCACTTAATAAATCTTGACACTTCCATAGATGTTAACTTGGGGTGTGCGAAAAATCGGGAAGCGGGTGATCACGTATCCGCTGCTGGCGATGGCGGGCGTGGCGCTGCTGGTGGAAGAGGCGCTGTGGCGGCTTTCGGCGGTGTACGCGCTGCTGGGGTTGTTGCCGGTGTTCCGGGCGATCGAGGCGTGGGTCCGCGGCTTGCCGCCGTACGGGGCGCTGGCGCTGTTCGGGGTGCCTTCGGTGGCGCTGGCGCCGGTGAAGGTGCTGGCGCTGTACTGGCTGGCCGGGGGGCATCCGGTATTGGGGATCGGAACGATCGCAACGGCGAAGGTGGCGGGCACGGCGCTGGTGGCGCGGCTGTTTCAGTTGACGCAGCCGCAGTTATTGACGATCGGATGGTTTCGTTGGGGGTACGAGAAGGTGATGGCGCTGCGGGCGGCGGCGTATGGGCTCTGGATCGAGTCCGCGGTGGGGCGGTGGTGGCGGCGGGAGCGGGCGAAGCACCGGGGATGGGTGCGGCGGCGGTGGGACGCGACACGTGCATGGCTGGCGAGAAAGTGATATTTTCGAGGGTTTGGAATCTCAAGTTCGGGAGCCTATGAGGATGAAAAAAATCGTAGTCGGGATGATTCTGGCCGGGGCGCTGCTGGCGCAGCCGCCGGGCGGGCAGCGGCGGGGGCCGAACCTGCCGGAACCGCTGGTGGTGAACGCCACCGAGGGCTTCGTGCCGATCTTCGACGGCACGACGCTGAACGGCTGGGACGGGGATCCGGACTTCTGGCGGGTCGAGAACGGTTCGATCGTCGGCGAGACGACGAAGGACAAGCCGATGAAGTCGAACACGTTTTTGATCTGGCGCGGCGGGGAGCCGGCGGATTTTGAATTGAAGCTGGACTTCAAGATGAACTCGACCAACAGCGGCGTGCAGTACCGGAGCCAGGCGCTGCCGGAAGTGGGCAAGTGGGTGCTGAAGGGGTATCAGGCCGATTTCGATTTTGAGAACCGTTACACGGGGCAGTTGTACGAAGAGCGTGGGCGCGGGTTTCTGGCGATGCGCGGACAGGTGGGGACGATCGAGGAAGGGAAGCGGGCGCGGGTGATCGCGAACCTGAAGAGCAACGAAGACCTGCGCGGGGCGGTGAACATCAACGGCTGGAACACGCTGCACGTGATTGCGCGGGGCAACGTGCTGATCCACATTCTGAACGGGCAACTGGCGGCGGCCTTCGTCGACGACGACGCGAAGAACCGGGCGATGAAGGGGCTGATAGGGATGCAGTTGCACGTCGGCCCGCCGATGCGCGTGGAGTACCGCAACATCTACCTGAAGAAGCTATGATCGACTGCGGCGCGGAGGAGTGGGAGCTCCGGGTTCAACTGGCGGGCACCTACCGGCTGATTGACCACTTCGGGTGGTCGGAACTGATCTGGACGCACACGACGGTGCGCGTACCGGGGCAGGAGCACCATTTTCTGATCAATCCGTACGGCTACCGGTTCGACGAGGTGTGCGCGTCGAACCTGGTGAAGGTGGATTGGAACGGAAACATCATTGGCGACCAGCGCCAGGAGATCAACCCGGCGGGGTTTGTGATCCACAGCGCGATCCACATGGCGCGGCTGGACGTGCAGTGCGTGATGCACACGCACACGGTGGCGGGCATGGCGGTGGCGGCGCTGCAGTGCGGGTTGTTGCCGATTTCGATGTACGCGCTGGGGTATTACGAAGGGGTGGGTTACCACGACTTCGAAGGGCCGAGCATCGAGCTGGGCGAGCGGGAGCGACTGGCGGCGAACCTGGGGGACAAGAACGTCTTCATCATGCGCAACCACGGGCTGCTGACGTGCGGCGATTCGGTGGCGCAGGCCTTCGTGCGGATGTACCGGTTGGAGCGGGCGTGCCAGGTGCAACTGGCGGCGCAGGCGACCGGGGACCGGCTGGTGATTCCGCCGGAAAAGGTGTGCCAGGTGAGCCGGGAGCGGAGTGACGACTTTCTCGGCGACAAAGGCTACAGCCGGGACCGGAATCCGGAGTTCGCGGCGATGCTGCGGATGCTGGACCGGAAGGATCCGTCCTACAAGGAGTAGTTGGCGGCGAGGGCGCCTTTGCCGTTGACGAGGAACTGGCCGATGTCGTCGTAGCTCATGGGCTCGGCGAGCAGGAAGCCCTGGGCGTAGTCGCATTCGCAATCGCGGAGAAACGCAAGTTGCTGCGCGGTTTCGACACCCTCGGCGACGACGCGCTGGCCGAGGGAGTGGGCGAGTTTGACGATGCCGCGGACGATGGCTTCGTCGTTGCCGTCGCGGCCGATCCCTTTGAGGAACGAAGCGTCGATTTTGACCGATTCGATGGGGAACTGCTGGAGGTAGGTGAGTGAGGAGTAGCCCGTGCCGAAGTCGTCGAGCACGAGGCCGATACCGGCGCCGTGCAGGGCGTGCAGGGTTTCGCGGACACGGGCGGAACGGTTGAGCAGAACGGTTTCGGTGATTTCCGCCTTCACACAGGAGGGCGGGATGTTGTACATGGAAATCGGTTCCATGAGGAGGCCGAAGACATCCTGCTGGTTGAACTGAATGGCGGAGAGGTTGATGGAGAGGCGGAGCTGACGGCCTTCGGCGAGCCACGCGCGGAGGTGTTGCAGGGACTCGCGGATCACCCATTGGCCGATGTTGAGGATCTGGCCGCTCTCCTCGGCGACCGAGATGACGCGCCTGATGGGAACGGACCGGCCCGGGGAGCGCCAACGGAGGAGGCACTCGGCGCCGATCCACTTATCGCTCTGCAGACAGAGCTGCGGCTGGTAGGCGACCCATAGCTCTTTGCCGGTCATGGCGCGGGCGAGGTCGCGCTCGATGGAGACGCGTTCGTTGACCTCGGTTTCGAGATGACGATCGTAGAAGCGATAGCCGCGGCGGCCCTC
>CAYMTH010000543.1:0-4139 GCA_964393235.1 uncultured Solibacteraceae bacterium
AATCGGTTTTGATAGCATATTGCCCATTGGGCGTACGAAATCGCTTTCATACGCCCGCATTTCCGTAAGGGGTATTGCATGAAGAAACGGTCCTTGCAGATCGCTTTTCTGGCTGCGCTCTGTTCCTTTGCCGGGTTGGCACAGGAATTCCGCGCAACCATTTCCGGCCGCGTCCTTGACGCCTCCGGCGCCCTCATTTCCGGCGCCACAGTAAAGGCCGTCAACACGGGCACCAACGAAACCAACACCGCTCAGACCGATGGAACCGGCGTCTACACGATCCCGTTCCTCCGTCCCGGCCAATACAATTTGACCGTGACGCAGTCCGGGTTTAAGACCGCCGTCCGCAGCAACATCACGCTCGGCGTCAGCCAGGTTGCCGGTATCGACATCACGCTCGAAGTCGGCCAGGTCAGCGACGCGATTACCGTCGAAGCCAACGCCGCCCTGCTCGAAACGCAAACCGCCTCCCGTACCGGGGTCATCGACACGAAGACCATCGCCGACCTCCCCCTCAACGCCCGCAACCCGTTCATGCTCGGCGTGACGCAGGCCGGCGTCACCTTCCGCGGCGCCGCCATCTGGCAGCGTCCCTTCGACAACGGCGCCATCGCCGAATGGTCCATCAACGGCGGCCAGCAGAGCCGCAATGAGTTCCTGATGGACGGCGCGCCCAACAACGCGCAGCTCGGCGGCAACAACATCGCCTACGTCCCCGTCGTCGACGCCGTCCAGGAGTTCGCCATCCAGACCAACTCCTACGACGCCGCCTACGGCCGCACCGGCGGCGGTATCGTCAACGTCGTGCTCAAGTCCGGCGGCGCTCAGCACCACGGCTCGGCCTTCGAATTCATGCGCCGCGCCCCGCTCAACGCCAACTCCTTCCAGAACAATGCCCGCGGCCGCAACGCCGCCGGCGCCCTCAACGCCCCGCGCCCCAACGCCGCCATGGATCAGTACGGCGTCCAGCTCGACGGCCCCATCTACCTGCCCAAGTTCCTGAAGAAGGACGGCCCGGTGAAGCTCTTCTACATGGGCGCCTACGAAGGCTATCGCGAAACCACCCCCAACCCCCTGCGCAACTCCTTCGCGCAGCCCGAAATGCGGACCGGTGACTTCTCCAAGCTCACCCAGCCCAACGGCCAGCCCATCCGCATCTTCGACCCCTTCAACACCAGCACGGACGCCTCCGGAAACCTCGTCCGCGCCCAGTTCCCCAACAACCAGATTCCCGCCAGCCGCATCGACCCCGTTGCCCGCCGCGTCATGGCCTTCATGCCGCAGCCCAACAACATCGAACCCGGCCAGCGCTACTCCACCACGAACTTCATCCTCCCCACCTACGTGAACAAGGATGACTTCTACAACCTCATCCTCAAGTTCGACTGGAACTTCGGCGACAAGCACCGCTCCTTCATCCGGCACGCCTCCAACGACCGTACCGAAGAGCGCTGCTCCAACGGCATCTGCGCCGGCCCCGGCATGGACGGCCAGCAGCCCTTCCAGCGGATCAACGACGCCTACGTCATTGACTGGGTCTCCACCCTCAACCCGACCACCGTCCTGAACATCCGCTCCTCCTACAACCGCTTCATCGAAAAGGGCTTCGGTCGCGATAACGCCAACTTCGACCTCACCAGCCTCGGCCTGCCGTCCTCGCTCGTCAGCCAGCTGCCCAGCCCCGCCTACTTCGGCCGCTGGAACATCAACGGCTACAGCCCCCTCGGCCGCGCCCAGTCGATCAACATCACCAACAACTACTCCATCGCCGGCACCCTCACCAAGAACGTCGGCGCGCACACCCTCAAGGGCGGCATCGACCTCCGCCGCATCCACTACATCACCCAGAACTCCGGCAACATCCTCGAGTTCACCTTCTCCGACCAGTGGACCCGCCGCAACTGGAACCAGGCCGAAGCCGACTCCGGCGACTCCTTCGCCAGCTTCCTCCTCGGTCTCCCCGGCGGCTTCAACTCCGACCGCGGCCAGGGCGGCCAGCAGTTCTTCCCCCTGTACCCCTTCTATCAGAACTGGTACACGGCCCTCTACTTCCAGGATGACTGGAAGGTCAACCGCCGCCTGACCCTCAACCTCGGCCTGCGCTACGACATCAACGCCCCGGCCAGTGAGAAGTACAACCGCATCAACCGCGGCTTCGATCCTTCCGCCCAGGGCGTCGCCGTCCCCGGCCTCAACCTCCGCGGCGGCCTCCAGTTCGCCGGCGTCGGCTCCAACCCCGCCAACTCGGGCGAACTCTACAAGAACACCTGGCAGCCCCGCATCGGTGTCGCCTACCAGCTCACCGACAAGCTCGTCATGCGCGGCGGCTTCGGGCGCTACTACATGAACCCGAGCAACAACAACCTCCGTTCGCTCGGCTTCGAAACCCTCACGCCGATGGTCGCCTCGCTCGACGACGGCCGCACCCCCATCGCCAACATCCTCTCCAACCCCCTGCCGAACGGCTTCGCCCGTCCCGCAGGCGCCGCCGCGGGCGCGGCCACCTTCGTCGGCCGTGACTTCAACCACTGGACCCCGGGCTTCAAACTCCCCGGCATCGACCAGTTCTCCTTCGGCTTCCAGTACCAGGTGAACCCGCGCTCCGTGCTCGACGTCTCCTACATCGGCAGCCGGACCCGCAACCACGAAACGGAAATCCCCCTCAACATCCCCTCGGCCGCCTTCATGCGGCAGTGCGATGCTCTCCAGGGCGGCATTCCCAACTTCTGCAACGACCAGTTGCCCAACCCGTTCCGCGGCAACGCTGCCTTCACCGGCACGCCGTTCTTCACGGCCTCCACGCTGTCACGCTCCCAGTTGAACCGCCCCTTCCCGCAGTTCAACGGCAACCTCCTCCAGCAGGGTCTCAACGATGGCAACATCGCCTACAACTCGCTGCAGGTCAACTACAACGTCCGCATGTCCGGGCTCATCATCACCACTAACTACACGTACTCCCGCATGCTCGAACAGTGGGGCTTCACCGACCCGTTCAACCGCGTCGAACAGCGCTCCCTCTACTTCAACGACCGTCCGCACGTCTTCAAGCTCACCGGCTCCTATGACCTGCCGTTCGGTAAGGGCAAGAAGTTCGGCTCCGGCGTCTCCAGCCTCGTCGACAAGTTCATCGGCGGCTGGCAGATCACCAGCTTCTTCCAGTGGGCCTCGGGCGAACCGACCGACTATCCCGCCAACATGCTCCCGCTCCGCGACTCCAGCGTGAAGGACATCAACTGGAACCAGCACCAGGTCCGCGGCTGGGGCAACTGCGTTGTTCGCCAGAACAACAACGGCACCCTCTCCGCCATGCCTTACTCCCTCTCCTCCGGCTGCGGGAACGACTTCGCGAAGTATGACTGGCTCTGGGTCGGCGACTACTCGCCCGGCCAGACCGCTCCCGGCCGGCAGACCCCGACCCGTCAGCCGAGCCTCCGCAAGCACCGCGTTCCCACGCTCGACGCTTCGCTCCTGAAGACGACGAACTTCGGCGAACGCTACCGCTTCCAGTTCGGCTTTGAAGCCTTCAATGCGATCAACAAGTACTACTACGGTCGCAACGATAACTTCAACACCAACCCCAACGACGCCAACTTCGGCACCGTCTTCCCGGCGCTGACGTCGAACCAGAACTTCAACCCGCGTACCATGCAGGTCCGCCTGAAGTTCCTCTGGTAAAGACCGCTGCAAAGCAGAAAAAGGGACACCCTGACGGGTGTCCCTTTTTTTATTTCTCCCGCACCGTAAACCCACCCCGTCGGGGACATGCTTTAGCGTGTCCCCGCTCGACAACCCCACCCCTCCCCACACCCACCCACAACCCTTCAGGGTGTCCCGTTTTTTACGTCCTCCCGCACCGTATACCCGCGCCCCGCCTCCAACCCCTCCAGCACCTGCACCACCCCGCTCGGCCACCGCACCTCCAGCCGGTCCACCCGCTTCTCTTTCCCCAATCCCATATGCACCCGGTACGGATTCGTCGCCCCGAACCCCTCGCTCCCCTTCACCTCCCGGTGCACCACCAGCTTCCCCGCCCGCGCCGTCACCGTCGCCCCCACCCCGTACCGGTTGCTCTTCACCCCCTCGAGCGTCACCGTAATCCACGCATTCCGGGTCCCCCGCAAATTCCCGTAGAAAGCATT
>CAYMTH010000544.1:0-4137 GCA_964393235.1 uncultured Solibacteraceae bacterium
CGAGTATTTTCTCTACTTCTCCTGGCAGGGGCTCACGCTCATTCACGACCAGACGGTGCGCGTGACGGCGGTGACGCCGGGCATCTTCGCGGAGAATGGCGAAGCGGCCGCATTGAACGAGGACGGCGCGCGGAACGGCCCGTCGCAGGGCGCCGCGGCCGGCTCGGTGGTGCAGTTCTATGCCACCGGGTTGGGCGCGTTAACGGGCACGCTGGCGCTGGGCGATTTCGCGCCGGCGCAGACACTGCTGCCGACGGCGGCGGCCGTTTCGGCGGAGTTGGGCGGGGTGGAGGCGGAGGTGCTGTTCTCCGGCGCCGCGCCGGGGCAGATCGGCGGCGTGTATCAGGTGAACGTGCGCGTGCCGGCGGGAGTGGCGGCCGGGGCGCAGCCGCTGGTGCTGCGCGTGGCGGGCCAGGCGGCGCCGCCGGTACGGGTATGGGTGCGGTAGGGGCGCACTAGCGGGCGAGGCCGATGTCGCGGACGACCTGTTGAAAACGCGCATTGGAGCGGAGGCTCGCGAAGGCGGGATCGACCGCGGTGTAGATCATCTGGTAGGGGCGCGATTTGACGCCGGCCTCGAGTTCGGCGAGCGCCTGATCGTATTCGCCGATCCAGGCCTGCCAGAGGGCGCGGTTGTAGCGGTGTATCTCGCGCGCCCGGCCAATTTCGACTTCTTTTATCCAGAACTCCGCGAGGCCGCGGCGGCCCGACTTGTTCAGGATGTCGAAAAACCGTCCGGCGCTGTCATTGTAGGCGCGCATCGGGTCAGTGGAGGAGTAGGCGGCCATGGTTTTGGCCCGGCCGATGACCGCGTTTTGATCTTCGCCGATCCGCATATGACTATGGTAGAGCCAGATGGGCGCGCTGGGGTGCTGCGGGTCCAGCGAAGCGGAGTGTTCGGCCGCGCGGATCGCCTCCGGATAGCGTTCCTGGAAGTAACGTACGGCGGCGAGGATGGTCCAGGCACGAGGTGTGGCCGGATCGAGACGTGTTGCCTCCTCCGCTTCCCGCGAGGCGTCGTCCAGGCGCCCGTGCACCATGAGCCACTCGGCGAGGACGATGCGATGGGACGCATTGCCGGAGTTGAGTTCGATGGCGCGACGCAGATGCTTTTCGGCCTCCTGCCAGCGCCACATGCGGACTCCGAGAATCTGGCCGAGGATGGACTGACATTCACTGCAGCGGGGGTCGGCCGCGGCGGCTCGCTGGGCCAATTGGAGCGCATTCTCGAAGGCGAAGTTTCCCATCCGGGAAGCGGTCTCGGCCATGCCGGCGTTGGCGAGCGGAAGATCGGGTACGAGGGTCAGGGCGTCGCGGAAGAGGCTGGTGGCCTGGGCGCCGGCGTTGATACTGCCGCGACGTAGGACATGGAGCCCTCGTTCGGCGAGGATTGTTGCCTGCTGCCGCCGTTCGGCGGCTTTGTCGGCGTATGCGCCGCCGCCCGCGAGAAGGATTGCACCCAGCGCGGCGGCGAGCCAGATCCACCACGGCCGGCGCGGGCGGGGCGTTTCCGGTAGTGGGAGCGCCGGCGCGGGCGCCGCGGCTTCGACGTCTTCGACGACTTCCACGGCGAGCCGGTATCCGGCGCGGGCGACGGTCTCGATGTAACTGTCGCCGCCCGGCGCGGGGTCAAGGGCGCGGCGAAGCGTCTTGATGCATTGGGAGACAACGGAATAGTCCATTTGCACCGTCCCCCACACCTGGAGTTGAAACTCTTCGCGGGTAACAACGCCGCCGCGGGCCTCGACCAGAAGGCTGAACGCCGCCGCGGCGCGGCGAGTAAGTTTCACCGGCTCCCCGCGCACAGTAAGTTGCTCGGTGTTTCGGTCCCACCGGGCGTCGCCGATAGTTACATGCCGGGCTTGCATCTCCTGCTGTTCGCTGCCGTTCGGTGTCATTCCGGATGCCTGTCGATTGTTCAGTTTATCCAAGTAAAACTTGGGTAAGCTGTGTTTCTGGCGGATTTGTTCCGCTACGCGCTCTCCGTTACGGTGATGGGCAGCCGCACTTCGAGCGGTGCGCCGGCGCCGTCGAGCCATTCGATGCGCAGGTCGAGGCCGGCCGAACCGGCGCACGCCGCGTTGGCCGTCAGATGGAAGCCGACCTGGCTGCGGTGATACTCCCGCGCGGCCTTCATCACCCCCGCGCCCGGGGGCAACATGCGCGGGTCGACGCGGTGCTTCACCTCCTTATCGGGCAGCCGGGCGAGCCATCCATCGGCGTCGCGATCGAGCGCAAAATCTTCCCGGGTGCCGCCCATGCCGCCGCCTATGGAGACGATCTTCACCACGTGCAACCCGACGGGATGGATGAGCCCCTGTTCGATCGCGGCGCCGCCGCAGCGGACGCGGAGACCCTTCGCCGTCGGGCCATCGTTGGCGACGGCGACGTACAGTTGCGGCACCCGCTGTCCCACGGTGGCCGGGGTCGCGACGCGATTGACCAGCGTCAGATGCGGCGGTCCCTGAGGGGCCTTGCGATGGAGGGAACGGAAGCGGAGCACGCGCGCGCCCGCGGGCGGCTGCTGGCTCATCTCCTCCGGCGTCCCGAGCGCGGCTTCGTCCGGCAGGTTCATGGCCCGGCAGAGGTGCCGAAGCGATTCCTCGGCGAACGTGCCTCCGCCCTCGACGGCGCGCGCGACCTCTTCGGAACTCCCGGGCGCGAGCACCTCCGCCCACAATTCCGACTTCCCCGATCCCTTCTTTCGCAGAACGCTGGCGCTGATCTTGTCCACCCAGCGCCCCGCGCGGCACAACCGGGCCGAGTACTTGTCGCTGTCCTCGACGCGAATCCCGGTCACGATGGCGTCCAGCGATTTCGACAGCGCCCGGACCAGGCCGTCGAGTGAACCGGTCTCGGTGTCGTAGACAGAAATCCAGCCGGCGTGGGCGACAAGAATGAAGATCCGGTCGTCCGCGCCGGCGGTCTCTTCGTAGCCGGTCTCACTCATGAAGTGGCCGAGCGCGGAGACCGCCTGTTCCAGTCCGAGGCCCGGCGTCCGGGCGGTGAAGATGTGTGCGTTTTCCGTTGTCAGACCCACGCCTCATCATCGGACGTTTCCGCAGCAGACGTTAGAGGAGGCGGAGCCGGGTCTGGCGTCAACGCGATCCGCGAGAGCGGACGCGCCGCCGCACACAGGCCGCCGCCAGTCCGGCGCCGACGAGCGCATAGGTGCCGGGTTCGGGAATCTCGCTGCCTGCATTCGGGTCTACCAGCCGGTTGTTGACGACATTCAGACCCGCGACGGTGACGGTGTAGCCGTCCGGCAGGTTGAAGACGGGTTTATTGGGGTCGAATCCGAAGGTATTCAGGAAGCTGGCGATCCCGTTGCCGGTGCCGTTTGCGGAGTCGACGGTGGCCCGGGCCCAGAGTCTCAGCGTGTTGACCTGACCTGCATAGACCTCAAAGACCGGGCTCTGCATCCCGCAAGGCGCATTGGCGTTCTGCGCCAAACAAGCCTCCCCGCCGGGCGCCAGAACGCCGGAGAAGGTCATGAACAATCCGGGGTTGAGCCCGGCGTTAAACGTTTCCAGCGCACTTCCGTAGTAATCGTAGACAAGCGTGCCGGCGCCACCCGGGAGGTTGGCTTGAATCATCGCCTGGTTTTCGATCCGGCGGTAGCTCACCTGTCCGGCGTCCGTCCCGCCGCCGAGAAAGCCGGACAGTTCGAAGTTGATGGAGACGGGGATTGGACCTGTCCCGGGACCGTTTATGACAAAGGTGGTGTCGATCTGCCCAAAGGCCTGGGCGATAGTCAAGAAGCCACCCGAGTAGTATTCCACCCCTACCCCGATGCCGCCCGCGTCGGCCCGGCCGGTCGCGCTGCCTTGCCCGATAAAGAGACCACTCACGGTACCGCATTGAAAGTAACCGGTGCTGACGAGTACCGGGGCATCCACTTTGCTATCGGTGCTCACCCCGGTGCAGGCGCTGTTGGTGCCCGCCGTGAAGGTGGCCGCCGATAGTGGCAGCGTCAGTATTCCTGCCAGGACCCAGATCCCGATTCCCGCTTTGAACCCACCCGTGCTTCCTGGTAAAAGTGCGCTTACTTTTCGATCCATTGGATATCTCTCCGATTCCCCTTTGGGGGTCAGGAATCAGCATGCTGCAGACTCTCCGGATTCGTCGTTATAAGTT
>CAYMTH010000545.1:0-4134 GCA_964393235.1 uncultured Solibacteraceae bacterium
GTACTGGCGGGTTTCGGCGTAGGGCGGGATACCGTTGTAACGGGCGACGGCGCCCGGGCCGGCGTTGTAGGCGCTGAGGGCGCGGTAGACCTGGTCGGGGTAGTTCTCGTACTTGAGCAGGAGTTCGCGCAGGAGGCGGGCGCCGCCCTCGATGTTTTCCCGGGGATCGTGGGGGTTGACCTGCAGGGCGCGGGCGGTGTCGGGCATCAGTTGCATGACGCCGATGGCGCCTTTGGGCGAGCGGGCGTCGGGGCGGAAGGCGGACTCGATTTTGGCGATCGAGAGGAGGATTTCGGGGGGGAGGCCGGTTTGGGAGGCAGCGTCGAGGAGATCGTCGCGGGGGGATTTGGGGGTGGCCGGCGGCACTGCGGGGGCCGGGGCGGCCGGGGCGGCGGCGGCGGGGGGCGGGGGCGCGGGGGTGGATTCGACGGTTTCGATGGAAGCGACCGAGGCGCGGGGGATTTCAACCGTGCCGGAGGCGGTGTGGAGACGCAGATTTTCGCCGACAACCTCATGGCGGTCGGCCGGGAGGCGGAAACCGGTGTGGAGGACGATCTCCTCGGCGGCGAGGAGGAAGAAGGCGAAAAGCAGCGTCATTTCGTCGTCCGGTAGTGCCGGCGTAATAGCAGGCCGACGGTGAGGAAAATAGCCGCGGCGACCTCCATCACGACGCCCCCCTTGCCCAGGTCCGACACGAAAAAGTAGACGCCGGTGAGGGCGAGAACGCCGGAGGCGATGAAGAAGGGGAAGATGTTTTTCGACGGATCAGCCACGTACTGAAAAGTATGACGCAGCGGCGGGCGGAAGCGTGCAAAGCGATATGATGAGGGTTCTGCCATGACGACGGTAACCCATTTGGAATGCAGCGTAACGGGCGAGCGGTACGAAGCCGGGAAGGTCCAGAATCTGTCGAAGACGGGGATGCCGCTGCTGGTGCGGTACGACCTGAAGACGGCGCGGGAGAACTGGAGCCGGGAGTGGCTGGCGAACGGGCCGCGGTCGATGTGGCGGTACGCGCCGGTGCTGCCGGTGTCGAAGCCGCAGGCGATCGTCAGTCTGGGCGAAGGGTGGACGCCGCTGATGAAGTTGAAGCGGTACGGCGGGTATAAGAACCTCTATCTGAAGGACGAGGGGATCAACCCGACGGGTTCGTTCAAGGCGCGGGGGCTGTCGTGCGCGGTGTCGATGTGCGTGGAGTTGGGGATCAAGAAAGTGGCGATTCCGAGCGCGGGCAACGCGGCAAGCGCGATGGCGGCGTACGCGGCGGCGGCGGGCATCGAGGCGCACATTTTCATGCCGGTCGACGTGCCGCAGTCGAACTATATCGAGTGCAAGTCGTTCGGGGCGAAGGTGACGCTGGTCGACGGCTTGATCAGCGATTGTGCGAAGATTGTGGCCGAGCGGCGGGAGGCGGAGGGGTGGTTCGACGTCTCGACGCTGAAGGAGCCGTACCGGATCGAAGGCAAGAAGACGATGGGGTACGAACTGGCCGAGCAGATGCAGTGGCGGCTGCCGGAAGTGATTTTCTATCCGACGGGCGGGGGCGTGGGCCTGATCGGGATGTGGAAGGCGTTCGACGAGATGCAGGAGCTGGGGTGGATCGGGGCGGAGCGGCCGAAGATGATCGCCGTGCAGGTGGAGGGGTGCCAGCCGGTGGTGCGGGCGTTCGAGCAGGGGGCGGAGCGGAGCGAGTTTTGGCAGAACGCGCATACGGTGGCGAGCGGGTTGCGGGTGCCGAAGCCGCTGGGCGATTTCCTGGTGCTGGACGCGGTGCGGAAGTCGGGCGGGACGGCGATCGCGGTCTCCGACGAGGTGATGATGCAGGCGGGCGTGAAGCTGGCCACCGACGAGGGGATCTTCGTGGCGCCGGAGGGGGCGGCGTGTATGGCGGCGCTCGACCGGCTGGTCGCCAGCGGCTTCCTGCGAGGGGATGAGCGGATGGTGATCTACAACACCGGGTCCGGGCTGAAGTACCTGGAGGCGTATTCGGCGCTGTTTCCGCGCTAGACGCGGTGGAAGTCGGCGCGCCAGTACTGGATGGATTTCTTGATGTCCTCGGCGGCGAGGTTCTGCTCGGCGGCGCGGAGGGCGAGCGCGGGGAACTCGTCGTCGCCGGCGAAGCGGAGGGCGATGATCTGCCGGACGGTGAGGCGGGAGTCGAGCGGCTTGCCGGTGAGGATGAAGTGGCGGAGGGACTCTTCGGCGCGGATGGCGCGGTCCTGCGCCTTGAGGGCGAAGGTGCGGGCGAAGCCGGCAACGAAGAGGACGCAGACGGAGAGGACGAGCACGAGCGAGGCGCTGTAAAGGCGCTGGTGGTCGCCGATGGACTTGTAGAGATTGACGGCGGCGCCGAGGATGGTGAGGGCCAGCACGGCGCCGAGGGTGACGAAGCCGGGGACGCGGCGGACGTGGTTGGAGTAGTTCTGAACGGCCATTGGCACTATGGTCGCACGGCGCATTGATAAACTAGTTGGAATGGACCTCTTCGACGAGATCGTGCGTCTCCGGCGCGGCGGGCAGAAGTGCGCGCTGGCGACGATCGTACAGGTGAACGGCTCGATTCCGAGCTACGAAAGCGCGAAGCTGCTGGTGCGCGAAGACGGATCGATGATCGGGACGATCGGTGGCGGGTGCGTGGAGGCCGAAGTCTGGAACGCGGCGCGGGAAGTGATCGCGACGGAACGGCCGCGGCACATGCGGTTCTCGCTGGGGCAGGACGCGGCCTACGACAACGGGCTGATTTGCGGCGGACAGTTGGAGGTGTTTGTGGAAGCGATCGTGCCGCAACCGAAGGCGTTCATTTTCGGCGCGGGCCATATTTCGAAGAGCCTGTGCAAGGTCGCGACGCTGGCCGGCTTCTCGGCGACGGTGATCGACAACCGCGAGCAGTATGCCAACCGGGAGCGGTTCCCGGAGGCCGAGGACGTTTTCGCCGAAGAGTACGAGGACCTGTTCCCGAAGCTGACGATCCGGGACACGAACTACATCATCATCGTGACGCGCGGCCACCGGGACGATATGCGGGTGTTGCGGTGGGCGATCGAGACGCCGGCGCGGTACATCGCGATGATCGGGTCCAAGCGCAAGGTGATCGGCGTGATGAAGGAGCTCGAGAAGGAAGGCGTGTCGCGGTCGGCGTGGGACCGGCTGTACGCACCGATGGGCTTCGAGCTGGGCGCGATTACGCCGGAAGAGATCGCGGTGAGCGTGGTGGCGGAGATGATCGCGGCGCGGCGGAATCCGGAGTCGAACTGGCGTCAGCATTCGAAATCGATTTTCCAGAGCGGCCAGGCGCAGGCCCTGATCAAGTGAAGCTTTCCGGCGTGATACTGGCCGCGGGTTTATCGCGGCGGATGGGCTTTCCGAAGGCGCTGCTGCGCTGGGAGGGCGAGACGTATCTGGACCGGCTGATCCGGCTGTTCGGCGGCGTGTGCGACGAGGTGATCGTGGTGCTGCGGCCGGGGGCGGAGGCGGCGCTGGGGGAGTGCGCACGGCTCAGCGAGGCGCGCGTGGTGTTGAATCCCGACGCCGACCGCGGACAGTTGAGCTCGCTGCAGACGGGGCTCGAGGCGGCGCGGGGCGAGGCGGTTTTATTCACGCCGGTCGACTACGCGCATGTGGCCGAAAGCACCGTGCGGGCGGTGGCCGGGCAGGCCGGCGCGCTGGTGGCGCAGCCGGTTTTCGAAGGGAAACACGGGCATCCGGTGCGGATCGCGGCGCCGGTGATGGCGGCGCTCGGGGCGGCGCCGGCGGCGGGCGCGGCGCGGGACGTGATCCGGCGATTCGAGAGGACGTATATTGAAGTCGGCGATGCGGGCTGCGTGCTCGACGCCGACGATCCGGCGGCGTATGCCGCAGTTCAGGACCGACTTGCATGAAGCGTAAATTATTGTGGCTGACGCTGGCGGTGGTGATCGCCCTTGGCGGCGCGCCGTTTTTGTCGGCGGACCGGTTCGGGCCGCGGATCCAGGCTGGATTGGAAGCGGCGCTGGGACGGAAGGTGGAGATCGGCGCGGTGCGGCTGCACCTGCTGACCGGGCCGGGGTTCTCGTTGCGGAAAGTGGTGATCCACGAGCGGCCGGAGGTCTCGGCCGAGCCGTTCGCCTACGTGGACAATCTGGTGGTGCGGATCCG
>CAYMTH010000546.1:0-4132 GCA_964393235.1 uncultured Solibacteraceae bacterium
TCGAATACGCCCGCGACAGGTTCATCCCCACCAGCCAGTCCGCCCGGCTCCGCCCCTTCGCCGCGTCCGCCAGCCCGTCGTACTCCCGCCCCGCCTGCAACCCCGCGAACCCCGCCCGGATCGCGTCCGCCGTTAGCGACGAAATCCACAACCGCTCCACCGGCTTCGTACTCCCCGCCGCCTCGTAGATATAGCGGAAGATCAACTCCCCTTCCCGCCCCGCGTCCGTCGCGCACACCACCCGCTCCACCTTAGGCGACGTCAGAATCTTCTTGACCGTCTCAAACTGGTCCTTGGTCTTCTCATAGACCACCAGCGGCCACTCCTCCGGCAGCATCGGCAGCGTGTTCCGCCGCCAGCTCTTCCACTCCGGCCGGATCTCGTGCGGCTGCGCCAGGCTCACCAGGTGCCCGATCGCCCAGCTCACAATATACCCGCCCCCGTGCAGGAACCCCTCGCCCTTCTGCGTTGCCCCCAGGACCTTCGCAATATCCCGCGCCACGGATGGCTTTTCAGCAATGACGGCTACGTTCGACAATCTTCCTGTCCATTGTACAGCCGATTCATTACGAGGTCTCAGGCGAAACTCCGTGGCATCGTATCCTGAAAATCAAGTCTTCTCCGTATTGCTTCGGCTTTACTTCGCTGGCTTAATTGGTACATGACCCTTTCGGAGCACGAAAGACTGGCCGTCCGGACAACCCCTCCTGCGCTCCCGACACTACATCCCGGGTCCAAATCTACGTTGAAGTCACCTGTTCGCGTGGCGCAGGTCAAAAAGCACTCTTACACCCTCGACGCGCTTCGCTTCGTCGCCTGCTTCCTGCTCGCCGTCGGCCACATCGCTGAGGAAGGCTCCATCGGCGTTTTCGCCAAGGACGTCCTCGTCAGCGGTATCGTCTCCGCCGTCTTCTTTGTCCTCTCCGGCTTTATCCTGACCCAAACGACCGCGTTCTGGCGCATGTCCTGGTCCGCGTTCGCGGTACAGCGCTTCGCCCGACTCTATCCGGCACATCTCGTCGCGTTTGCAGTGCTTTTGCCGTTTTCCCTTATGGGCGCTGATCGCACACCGATCCCGGCTTTGCTCCCCCAGTTGATGCTCTGGCTCACCGCGCTCCAAGGCGTCCAGGGCATGGGCATCGAGACTACAGCGCACCAGTTTAACGCTCCCGCCTGGTCAATCACACCGCTGCTCTATGGGTCCTTGGCCATACCGGTACTGCGTCGCGCCGGTCTCGGGAACTGGAGCAGGACCCGCTTGCTCAGCCTGATTGCCACTCTGATCGCAGTCCGGATTGCCTTCGAGCTCCGGTTGCCGTTCACGGATATCCACGCGGTCCTTATGAACCGCCATGTCACCACGCTTCCGCACCTGCTCGAGATCTTCTGCGGCGCCGCCCTTGGCATCTTGTTCCGTACCGCCATTCCGGCTCGTATGCAACGCTTGGCGGGTAGCGATTGGGCCTTCCTGATCGTCGGCACCCTTCTCGCCTCGATCCACCTGGCCTCCATCAGTTTATGGGGCTTCGCGGGTGGCTACTACTTCGTGCATGGGCCCGCCATGCTGTTCATCTGCCTGCTGCTCGTAACCGCCTTTGCCAATACAGGACGCATCGAATCGTTCTGCTCCGCCCCGTGGATAAAGACCGCAGGCGACATGTCGATCTACATCTTCCTTTTCCACTGGCCGCTGAACAACATCTTGTGCCGGATCTTGGCCCGGCTCGGCTTCGGCGACGCCGCGATCGGCAGTTCAGGGCTTGTGTTGTGCGCGTCCCTGACCCTTACCCTCATCGCCTCCCGGCTCGCCATCCCGGTCTTCGCCGCCGCCCGGCGCCGCCTCACCGCGCTGCTCGACGCCCCTCGCCCCGAGACGGCCGCCGCGGCCGCCTAGATGTCGTAGTAAAGCGAGAACTCGTAAGGATGCGGCCGTAACCGCACCGCGTCCGCCTCGTGCTTGCTCTTGTAGGCGATGTAGGTCTCGATCAGTTCCTCGGTGAACACGTCGCCCTTCAGCAGGAAGTAGTGGTCGTCTTCCAGGCACGCCAGCGCTTCCTCAAGCGACGCCGGCATCGACGGCACCCGTTTCAACTCCTCCGGCGACAGGTCGTAGATGTCCTTGTCGAGCGGTTCGCCCGGATCGATCTTGTTGATCACCCCGTCGAGCCCCGCCATCAGCATCGCCGCGAAGCCCAGATACGGATTGCAGCTCGGATCCGGCGGACGGAACTCCACCCGCTTCGCCTTCGGGCTCGCCGAGTACATCGGAATTCGGCACGCCGCCGACCGGTTCCGCCGGCTGTAAGCCAGGTTCACCGGCGCCTCGTAGCCAGGCACCAGCCGCTTGTAACTGTTGGTCGTCGGCGCGATGAGCGCCGACAGCGCCCGCGCGTGCTTCAGCAGCCCGCCGATGTACCACAGCGCCATCTGGCTCAGCCCCGCGTAACCATCGCCCGCGAACAGCGGCTTGCCGTCCTTCCACAACGACTGGTGACAGTGCATCCCGCTCCCGGCGTCCCCGTACAGCGGCTTCGGCATGAACGTAACTGTCTTGCCGTACTGGTTCGCCACGTTCCGCACGATGTACTTATAAGTCATCATGTTATCGGCCGACTTCACCAGCGTGTCGTACCGCATGTCGATTTCGCACTGCCCGCCCGTCGCCACTTCGTGATGGTGGCACTCGATGATGAGCCCCGCCTTCTCCATCACTTCCACCATTTCCGCCCGTAAATCCTGGTAATGATCCGTCGGCGGCACCGGGAAATAGCCCTCTTTGTACCGCGGCCGGTACCCAAGGTTGTTCTCCCGCCGCCCGCTGTTCCACTGCCCCTCTTCCGCCCCGATCTCATAAAACGCCGAATGCCGCTTCGACTCGAACGCCACGTTGTCGAATACGAAAAACTCCGCCTCCGCCCCGAAGTAACACGTGTCGGCGATCCCGGAGTTAGTCAGATACGCCTCCGCCCGCCGCGCGATGTTACGCGGATCCCGGTCGTACTTCTGCTTCGTGATCGGGTCCTGGATCGTCCCCAGCATGATGATCGTCGGAACCTCGAAAAACGGGTCCAGAATCGCCGTCGCCGGGTCCGGTATGATCAGCATGTCGCTCTCGTTGATCGCCGCCCACCCGCGAATCGACGAACCGTCGATGCCGAATCCTTCCTCGAACGAGTCCTCGGTCAGCTGCGAAATGGGATAAGTGATGTGGTGCTGCAGACCCGGGATGTCCGTGAACCGGATATCCACCTGCCGCGCCCCTTCCGCCTTCGCTAATGCCAGCACGTCCTTCGGACTCATGGAACCTCCCTCGTGGAAGAATGGTTGTGTCGCCTCGACCAGCCTAACAGATCGAACCGCCCCGCCCATAGTCCCCATGCCCCTCGATTTCGATTCCCAGCGCCGCGAATATACCGTCGGCGAACTCACCGCCGAAATCGGCGAACTCCTCTCCGACGCCTACTCCGGCATCTGGGTCCGCGGCGAAGTCTCCGGCTTCAAACTCGCCGCCTCCGGCCACGCCTACTTCACCCTCAAGGACGACCGCGCCACCCTCCGCGCCGCCTGCTGGAAAGGCACCTTCCGCTTCCTCCGCTTCAAGCCCGCCGACGGCGCCGACGTCCTCGTGCGCGGCCGCATCGAAGTCTACGAACCCCGCGGCGAATACCAGCTCATCGTCGACGCCGTCGAGCCCGTCGGCGCCGGCGCCCTCCAGGCCGCCTTCGAAAAACTCAAAGCCAAACTCGCCGCCGAAGGCCTCTTCGAGCCCGCCCGCAAACGCCCCCTCCCCCGCCTCCCCCGCCGCATCGGCGTCGTCACCAGCCCCACCGGCGCAGTCATCCGCGACATCCTCCACGTCCTCGAACGCCGCTTCCCCGGCCTCCACGTCCGCCTCTTCCCCGCCCTCGTCCAGGGCGCCGGCGCCGCCGATCAGGTCATCGCCGGCCTCGACTTCTTCTCCCAAAACCCCTGGGCCGACGTCGTCATCCTCGCCCGCGGCGGCGGCTCCCTCGAAGACCTCTGGACCTTCAACGAAGAGGAAGTCGCCCGCGCCATCGCCCGCTCTTCCCTCCCCGTCATCTCCGCCATCGGCCACGAAACCGACTTCACCATCGCCGACTTCGTCGCCGAC
>CAYMTH010000547.1:0-1557 GCA_964393235.1 uncultured Solibacteraceae bacterium
CTACGGCCGCTGGGCCGAGCCCTTCAAACAGAAAACCTCCCTCCCCGTCACCGCCGCCTGCGCCGTCGCCGTCATCCTCCTCATGATCGGCCTCTCCATCGGCAAGACCCGCCGCGTCACCTCCAAGTGGTATCTCGACCGCCGCGCCGCCCTCATCGGCCGCATCCCGTTCCTCGCCAGATAACCATTCCAATCGCCGGTTAGCGCTGATAGACTGAGGCCAAATGTTAGTCTTGGCCCGTCTCACCATACTCGCGGCCGCCGTCTCCGCCGCCTACGCCCAAAGCTCCACCGCCTCCGTGCTCGGCCGTGTCACCGATCCCACCGGCGCCCTCGTGCCCGGCGTCGCCATCGTCATCACCAACACCGACACCAACCAGTCCCGCCAGACCATCTCGAACTCCGCCGGCGAATACACCGTCCCCTTCCTCCCCCCCGGCCCTTACCGCGTCGACGCCACCTTCTCCGGCTTCCGCGCCTTCCGCCTCGCCTCCCTCACCCTCCAGGTCGACCAGACCCAGCGCGTCGACATCACCATGGAAGTCGGCGCCACCACCGAGTCCGTCACCGTCTCCGAAGCGCCACCCACTCTCAATACCGACACCGGCGCCCGCGGCGAAGTGACCACCTCCCAGGAAATCAAGGAACTCCCCCTCGACGGCCGTAACTTCAACGACCTCGCCTATCTCACCGGCGGCGTCATCCCCAAAGCCGACGGCGGCGACGGCGCCTATGCCGTCAACGGCGCCCGCGCTGATAATTTCGGCTTCGTCATCGATGGCGTCGAAAATACCCAGCGCCGTAACACCGGCGCCATGGTCAATCCCCCCATCGAAGGCGTCCAGGAGTTCAAACTCATCACCTCCGGCTTCGCCGCCGAATACGGCCGCTACGCCGGCGGCGTCATCAGCGTCGTCATGAAGTCCGGAACCAACCGTTTCCGCGGCGCCCTCTACGAGTTCGTCCGCAACGACGTCTTCGATGCCCAGGCCTACTTCTCCGTCGTCAAACCCAAGCTCCGCCGCCACCAGTTCGGCGCCAACCTGACTGGCCCCGTCCGCATTCCCAAGCTCTACAACGGCCGCGACAAGACCTTCTTCTCCTTCTCCGCCGACTTCCTCAAAGCCTCCACCGGCGTCACCCAGCGCGGCATCACCCCCCGCCCCGAGTTCTTCAAAGGCGACTTCTCCAAAGCCCTCAACGCCCAGGGCCGCCCCCTCTCCCTCAAGGACCCCCTCGCCAACAACGTGCCCTTCGCCGGCAACCAGATCCCCGTCTCCCGCTTCGATCCCGTCGCCCTCCGCCTGGCCTCTTTCTACCCCGCGCCTAACTTATTCGACGGCGGCGTCAATAACTTCATCTCCCAGGGCAACTCCACCGACGACAATAAGAACTTCAACGCCAAAGTCGACCACCGCCTCTCCGATAACGATCAACTGACGTTTTCCAATATCTGGGGCCTCAACGACGCCTGGGACCCCGTCGCCAGCTCCCGCTCCCCCCTCCCCATCTTCGGCTCCGTCAACCAGCCGCTCACCAACCTCGCCTATATCCGCT
>CAYMTH010000547.1:1567-2479 GCA_964393235.1 uncultured Solibacteraceae bacterium
CTACCTGAAGACCATCTCCCCCACCCTCATCCTCGACCTCAAGACCAGCTTCTCCCGCCGCACCAACAACCAGCGCTGGCCCTTCTATGAGGACCGCGACTGGGCCGCCGAAACCGGCTTCACCGGCGGCATCACCAATCCCATCGCCGCCGGCCCGCCCGAGTTGACCACCTCCGGCTACATCACCCTCGGCCCCGCCTACGACCTTCCGAAACTCTGGGTCTACAACAACTACCAGTACACCGGCTCGCTCACCTGGATCACCGGCCGCCACCAGATAAAAGCCGGCGGCGAGTTCCTCCGCTACCAGTACTTCTCGAAACAATACGGCGCCACCCGCGGCCGCATGACCTTCCTCGGCCGCAATACCAACGAACCCTTCGCCGACGTCCTGCTCGGCTGGCCCAACTCCACCTCCCGCCAGCTTGACGGCGCCGGCCCCTATCACCTCCTGTCTTCTTACTCCGGCTTCGTTCAGGATGACTTCAAGGTGTCCTCGTCACTTACCCTCAACATCGGCCTCCGCTACGAACTCATGAAGCCGCCCAAAGAAAAGTACGGCGCCTGGTCGATGTACATCACGGAACTGAACAAACAGGTGATCTCCGGCACCGGCATCCTTTCGGAGGCCGAATTCGCCTCGCGCATCGCCGCCAGCGGCCTCGCCTCTGCTACCGTCCGCGCCGCCGACGTCGGCCTTCCCGCCACCATCGTCAACACCGACAAGAACAACTTCGCCCCCCGCTTCGGCTTCGCCTGGCGCCCCAAGGGCAACCTCCGCACCGTGATCCGCGGCGGCTACGGCATCTTTTTCGACACCAGCTCCCTCTACCGCATGGACGAGTACTCCGATACTTACCCCGTCTCGACCAATAAAACGTACAACGCGGTAACAACCGCCCCGACCATCGT
>CAYMTH010000547.1:2489-4128 GCA_964393235.1 uncultured Solibacteraceae bacterium
GGATCGAAGGGAACCCACCTCCAGCGCCGCTGGGACCTCAACCAGCCCGGCCGCGACCTCGCCACCCGCTCCATCCGCCCCTACCCCGGTTTCGCCGCCATCAACATCATCGGCGACAGCTCGAACTCCATCTATAACTCCGGCGCCCTCACCCTCCGCCGTAACATCAGCCGCCAGATGTTCATCCGCACCGCCTACACCTTCGCTAAGTCCATCGACGAGTCTTCCAACACCGGCGGTACGCTCCAATACAACTTCTCCGCCGCCCAGGACTCCCGCAACCTCAAAGGCGAGCGCGGCCGTTCCGACTTCGACATCGGCCACTCCTTCGCCGGCAGCCTCGTCTGGACCCCGAAGCTCGGCCGCCGCGCCCTCGCCCGCGACTGGCAGATCTCCGCCACCAGCACCGTCTACTCCGGCCCCCCGTTCACCCCCCGTACGGCCAACTTCAACTTCAATAACGGCGAGGCCTCCCGCCCCGACCGCATCGCCAAAGGCACCGTCGACTCCCCGTCGATCAACCAGTGGTACGACCGCACGGCCTTCCCCGTCGTCCCCCTCGGCGCCTATCGTTTCGGTTCTTCCGGCCGAAATATCCTCGACGGTCCCGGCACCGTCATGGTGAACGCCTCCGTTTCCAAGCGCATCTACATCCACGAGAAGACTTACCTGCAGCTCCGCCTGGAGACGTTCAACTTACCCAATCATCCTAACTTCAATCTTCCGGAGAACCGCGTCGACATCATCAGCGGCGGCACCATCACGCGCGCCAAAAACAACCGCAACCTCCAGCTCGGCGCCCGCATCGAATTTTAGTCACCATGCTTCGCGCCGCATTCCTGTTTGCTTCCTCTCTCCTCGCCGCCGCCGAGTTCCCGGACCCGGCGGTCGACCTCAAGCCGGCCACGACGAAGGAGACCCTCGTCCTGGCCGGCGGCTGCTTCTGGTGTACGGAGGCGGTGTTTGAGATCATCGACGGCGTCGAGGATGTCGTCTCCGGCTACGCCGGCGGCACGCGCGAGACGGCGCGGTACGATGTCGTCTCTTCCGGCCGCACGACGCATGCCGAGTCGATCTTCATCACCTACAACCCGCAAAAAATCTCGTATGGCCAGCTTTTGAAGATCTTCTTCAGCGTGGCGCACGACCCGACGTCGCTGAACCGCCAGGGCGCCGACGTCGGCCCGCACTACCGGAGCGCGATCTTCTACGCCTCGCCGGACCAGAAGCGGGTAGCGGAGGCCTACATCCGCCAACTCGACGAAGCCCGCGTCTTTCCCCGTCCGATCGTGACCCGCCTCGAGCCGCTGGACAAGTTCTACACCGCCGAGAACTATCATCAGGACTACGCCGGCCGCAACCGCGACAATCCCTACATCGTGAACGTCTCCGACCCCAAGGTCCTGAAGCTGAAGAAGCTCTACCCCGGCTGCGTCCGCAAGCGCAAATAACCCCCGGCTCCCCCCGCACACCCACAGCCCCCTCGTCGGGGACATGCTTCAGCGTGTCCCCGCGCGCGAACCCCACCCCCTCCCGCCGCACAACCAACAGCCACCCCGCGCGACAACCGCCCCCGCCCACCCTGGCGCGGACCGGGATGAGTGTTGACAGAACAGACCGGGAGGAGTGTTGACAGATC
>CAYMTH010000548.1:0-3701 GCA_964393235.1 uncultured Solibacteraceae bacterium
TCCCCTTCTATTTCCCGGCCGCTGCGCGCACCGTCTGCTTCGCCAAATACGCCACCAGCCCGTCGATCTCCGCCGCCGTCAGCCGCGTCTTAAAGTTCGCCGGCATCGCCGAATCTTTCGACACCGCCATCTCCTTCACCTCTGTCATCAGCAGCAGGTGCAGGTCCCCCTTCGCGTCCTGTAGCTGCAGCGAGTAGTTGTTCCGGTTCTTCAACACGCCTTCCAGCGTCTTCCCGTTCTTCAACGCCACCCGCGCCTTCTCAAACCCCTTCGAACCGTTCGAACCCGGCTCCTCGATCGCCATCCGCAATACCGCCGTCGACCGCGTCCCGCCCGCGTCGCTCAGGTCCGGCCCGATCTTCCCTCCGCGCCCCCGCACCGCGTGGCACTCGTTGCACCCGCCCTTGCCCCAGAACACGCTCTCGCCCAATGCCGCGTCCCCCGTCTGCGGCGCCTCCGAAGCCGGCGCCCGCAACGCCACCACGTACGCCGTCAACTGCCAGATCTTCTCGTCCGGCCCCACCGTCGGCGGCATCCCGCCCGACGGCACCCCGCCCTTGATCAGCTTGAACGTCGCCTCGTCGCTCAGCGTGTGCCACATCACCCGCCCGTGCGCCAGGTTCGGCCCCCGGCCTCCTTTCCCGCCCTGGCCGTGGCAGACCGCGCACCCTTCGTTGAACGCCTTCTCCCCCGCCGCGATCGCCGCCAGATTCCCGATCGCCGGGTTCGCCTTCTTCCCGTCCCCCTCCTGGAAATGCTGCGCCCCCAGCGCCGCCGCCCCCAGCCATACCACTGCCGCAAATCGTGTCATCGAGTTCTCCGCAGCACAAAGAATATCGCATCCCCAATCCCCTGTACCACCACCCCCAAGTACTGGCTTTACTTTACAAACGATTGTGTTTTCTTCACTTGCATACCACCCCCGCGCTGTGTTCCGATTGTTCCTATCCTTTATTGGGGTGCAATGAATGAATCTGAGAAAAGTCTTCCTTGCGGGCGCCATGTTGCTCGCCGCTTCCGCCGCGTGGGCGCAAGACACACGCGGTAAGATCCAGGGACGTGTCACTGACGCCACCGACGCCGTCGTCGTCGGCGCCGCCGTCACCCTGACGAACAACAATACCGCCGTCTCCACCACGGCCCAGTCCAACGCCGCCGGTCAGTACCTGTTCGACTTCGTCGTCCCCGGTACCTACACCATTTCCGTCGAAATGGCCGGCTTCTCCAAGTTCGTCGCCAAGGACATCCTCGTCCAGGCCCGCGCCGACGTCACTATCGACGCCCGCCTCCAGGCCGGCTCCACCAAGGAGTCCATCACCGTCGAGGCCTCCGCCGTCTCCGTCCAGTTCAATACCTCCACCATGGGCTTGACCATCGATACCAAGATGACCAACAACCTGCCCATCATCCACCGCAACCCCTTCCTCCTCGCCTCCCTCAACCCCTCCGTCGTCGTCCGCTCCTCCACCGAGCAGAGCCCCTTCCACCACTGGGCCGCCTCCCAGCTCGACGTCGGCGGCAATACCTCCACCCGCAACGACATCATTCTCGACGGCTCCCCCTCCATGACCGGCCAGAAGTCATCCTACACGCCTCCCATGGACGCCGTCAGCGAAGTCAACCTCCAGCAGAACGCCGTCGACGCCGAATTCGGCCACTCCGCCGGCGGTATCCTCTCCGTCGCCATGAAGGCCGGCACCAATGAGTTCAAGGGCACCGCCTACTACCTCGGCCGTAACCCCAAGCTCAACGCCCTCGCCGACCGCATCGCCCGCCGCGCCAACCTCACCCGCCAGAACGTCTGGGGCGGCACCTTCGGCGGCCCGATCGTCAAGAACAAGCTCTTTACCTTCGCTTCCTACGAAGCCTGGCGCACCATCGAACCCCGCGCCATCCAGTTCACCCTCCCCACCGACGCCGAACGCACCGGTGACTTCTCCCGCTCCCTCAACAACTCCGGCGGCCTCCGCACCATCTTCGACCCCTGGACCACCCAGGTCAACAACAACGTCGTCACCCGCCAGCCCTTCGCCGGCAACATCATCCCCGCCTCCCGCTTCGATCCCACCGGTCGCGTCATCATCAACGACCTCTGGAAACCGAACGGCCCCGGCACCGGCCCCAGCGGCATCAACAACTTCCAGACCGGCTCCGCCAATCGCATCAAATACTGGAACTTCTCCGACCGCGTCGATTGGAACATCTCCGACAAACTGAAGGTCTTCGGCCGCTTCAACATGTTCCGCACCTTTACCGCCCTCGACGACTACACCGGCGGCTCCCCCGCCTTCCAGGTCGACGGCTCCAAGCGCCACTCCCGGTCCTTCTCCGGTGACGCCGTCTATACCCTCAACTCCTCCACCGTCCTGAATCTCCGCGGCGCCTACAACTCCATCGTCGACTCCTTCGGCGTCCCCGACAAGACCCTGAAGGACCTCGAGCGCCTCTGGCCCGGCAACGCCTGGTACAAGCCCTACCTCAGCGACCTCCCGGACCTCTACTACCCCGGCATCAACGTCACCCAGGGCTCCACCACCAACCTCGGCCGCGGCAACTACTGGTTCCAGGAACCCAACTCCTACAACATCGAAGCCAAGATGTCGAAGAACGCCGGCAAGCACTACTACAAGTTCGGCGGCGAGTATCGCCGCGAGAACGTCAACGCCGCCCGCCCCCGCTTCGCCATCTTTAACGCCAACGCCGCCACCACCAACGCCACCTTCAACGCCCCGAACCTCGGCACCTCCGGCGACGGCTGGGCCACCCTGATGCTCGGCGCCCTCGAAGGCAACTCCACCGCCGAGTCGATCCCGATCCAGCGGCCCCGCGTGAACATGGTCGGCCTCTTCTTCCACGACGACTACAAAGTCACCTCGAAGCTCACCCTCAACCTCGGCATCCGCTACGAGTACTTCGGCGCCATGACCGACCCCGAGGACCGGCTCTCCCGCTTCCTCGACCTCAACGCCGCCATCCCCGATTTCCAGGGCGCCAACGCCCCGCGCCTCCCCGCGCAGGCCACCGCGCTCCGCACCTCCGCCCCCGTCTACAACGGCGCGTGGATCTTCACCGACAAAGACAACCGGAACTCCTGGAACCCGCCCAAGACCCTCTTCATGCCCCGCCTCGGCATGGCCTACCGCGTCAGCGATAAAATGGCCATCCGCGCCGGCTTCGCCCGCTATATCGTGCCGGCCACCCTCACCTCCGGACTCGATATCCTCGGCTCCGTCCTCGTGCCCGGGTTCTCGGCGCTCACGCAGACCATTGCCCCCATCCAGGGCGTGCCCCAGCAGCGGCTCTCCAATCCCTTCCCCGGTGGCCTCGTCCCTGCCGCCGGCAAGTCCTTCGGCACCTACACCGATCTCGGCAACCCCGCGTCCTGGTACGCGCAGGATTTCCGTCCCTCGGTCAACGACCGCTTGAATATCTCCGTGCAGCGCACCCTGCCCGGCAATATCCTCGCCGATATCACCTGGTTCATGAACTTCGGCCGCGATGTCCCCTATAACTACGACATCAACCAGGTCGATCCCCGCATCGGCTTCCAGGTCCAGAACGCCATCAACGCCAGCGTTCCGAACCCCTTCTTCAACGTGCTGCCAGCCAGCAGGATGCCGGGCACCCTCCGCACCCAGGCCAACGTCGCCGTCAACCAGTTGCTGCGCCAGCTCCCCGGGCTGCAGGAGCTGCCCGCGGCG
>CAYMTH010000548.1:3711-4125 GCA_964393235.1 uncultured Solibacteraceae bacterium
CGTCAACCAGCTTCTCCGGCCCTTCCCGCAGTACCAGAGCCTGGTCGAACGCCTCCGCACCGGCAGCGAGAACAACTACAAGTCGCTCCAGATGCAGTTCCAGCGGCCCTTCGTCAACGGCTTCAACTTCGTCGTCGGCTACAACTGGAACTCCGAACAGAACCTCGAGTTCTACGACAACGTCGACAACTTCCTGCAGAACTTCACCTGGCAGCCGGCCACCAACGCCCGGCACCGCCTCACCGGCGCCGCCATCTATGAACTCCCGATCGGCAAGGGCCGGAAGTTCATGGCCGACGCCCCCAAAGTCGCCGACGCTATCCTCGGCGGCTGGGCCGCATCCTCGCTGTTCACCTACAACGCCGGCCTGCACCTCCGCTTCCCCGGCGCCATCGTCAGCGGTGAACCGAGCAT
>CAYMTH010000549.1:0-4123 GCA_964393235.1 uncultured Solibacteraceae bacterium
GCCCAGGTACGGCCAGCCTTCGCGCTGGACTTCGGCGGTGAGCGGACCGGGGCGCTCGAGCCTCGTGCGGGCGGCGAACCACGTCCATATCGCGCCGGCGAGTTCGCCCGCGCTGAGCGCGGCGGCCACCCAGACGAGCGGGAGTCCGGCCACGGCGGCCGCCGCGAAGGCGCCGGCGGCGAGCAGCGGCGCGGCGGCCACCGCGCCGCTATGTTGCCGCGCCACGAGCAGCCAGCGCACCTGCAGCGCGGCGGCCAGCCACATGCCCGCCATCGCCGTCAGCAGCGGATCACCCCAGGCCAGCGCCAGCAGCGCGAGTCCCGCGAACACGGGCAGCCGCAGCGCCAGCAGCGCGGCGCGCAGCGCGCCGGCGCGTTCCGGTTCGCGGACGGTGCGCAGCGTCGCCGGGATCTCAAGGCCGCGCTGCACGGCCAGCACGCCGTACATCGCGATCGACTGCGCCAGACCGAAGGCGCCCATCTCCGAAGGGCCCGTCTGCCGCGCCAGAACAAAGAACGCGAGCGCGTGCAGGCCCCGCGCCGCGCCCTCTCCCGCGCTCAATGTCAGTAGCTGCTTTAGCAAGGCAAATTGCTACTATTCTCGTATATGCCAGTCAAAGTTGGCGTCGTCGGCCTGGGCGGCGTCGCCGATCGTATCCACCTGCCCGCCTGCGCGGCCGTCCCAGGCCTGGAAATCGCCGCCGGCGCCGATCCGAATCCCGACGCCCGCAAAGCGATGGCCGCCAAGTTCGGGATCCGCGAAACCTTTGAGAGTTTTGACCAGATGATGGCCGGTCCGAAGCCGGATTTCCTCATCGTGGGCACGCCGCCCGGGTCGCACTATTCCATCTGCCGGCAGGCGCTCGAGGCCGGCATTCACGTGTTCTGCGAGAAGCCGTTCATGCCGACGGTGGAGGAGGCGGACCAGATCGTCGCGCTCGCCCGCGAGAAGAACCTGCTGCTGCGGGTCAACAATCAGTACCGCTACATGACCTACTACGCCGAGACGAAGCGCCGCCTGCAGGCCGGCGAGTTCGGCCGTCCGTTCTACATTCAATGCTGGCAGCAGATGTTCCACCCGCCGGGCAAGGAGACCAACTGGCGCAGTTCGCTGAAGCAGTACGTGCTGTTCGAGTTCGGTACGCACGCGCTCGACCTGGCGTGTTTCTTTTTCGATGCGCTGCCGGATACGGTGAACGTCTTCACGCCGCGCGTGCGGCCGGAGTTCGACGCCGACGTGCTGGTGAACGCCACGCTGCGGTTTCCCGACGAGCGGCTGGCGACGTTTTCGTTCAACCGCGTGTCGCACGCGCCGGAGAAGTATCTCGAAATGCGGATCGACTGCGAGAAGGCGTCGCTGCGGATTTCGCTCGGCGGCGTGGCGCGGGTCGCGATCGACTGGGCGAAGAACTCGCGCCGCTTCGTGCTGAAGCACGGCTTCGTGCGCGGTGGCCAGGCGCGCGCGGAAATCGACGGCATTCCGCACACCTACTGCAATTCTCCGAAGCCGGAGTTCGCCGCCGCGACGGCCGAGCACTTGAAGCTGTTCGTCGAGCAGATGCGTTTGCCGCAACGGCCCACCGACGCGGCCGAGCATGCGCGCGAGGTGCTCAATCTCGTCTTCGCGGGTTACCAGAGCGCGAACACCGGGGAGACCGTCCGCTTGCGCAAGGGATGAGATGATCCCCGCCTCTGTCTGGATCGCGACGTTCGTGCTGGGGTTGGTCCTCGCCGTCCGCCCGTGGCTGTGGCACGTCGACATCATCCGCGCCAACTCCGGCGCGCTGACCGGCGGCGCGATCGCCGCGCTGCCGTTCGTGGCGGCGGCCGGGGCGGCGCTGCTGCACCGCTTCCGCCGCCCGCGCCTGGAGCCGTGGTTGCTGCTTGGATTGCCGATGCTGATCTGCCTGCTGCGCGTCCCGCTGGCGACGCTGGTCGCCTTGGCGTGGGTGGGCGCGGCCTACGCGATCGGATACCACGCGCTGCGGCGGCCACCGGCGGACGGGCCGCTGCGGATCGCGATCTGCTTCGGGCTCGGCGCGGCGGCGCAGATGCTGATCCTCGCCGCCGCCGGACTCGCCGGCTGGATCCACCCGGCGGTGGCGGCGCTGTTGCTGGCGCCGGCGTTGGCCGCGCGGCCGCTGCTCGCGGAGTTGAAAGGCCTCGCGGAAAAGTACGCCGCGGCCGACGACATCCGCCACCCGGCCGTTTCGGTCGTGCTCTTCTTCGCGATGCTCTTCGTGGCCATCGCCGCGCTGTGGGCCATCACGCCGGCGATCTCCTACGACCCGTTGAAAATGCATCTGGCGAACGCGCGCTGGTACGTCGAGACCGGCGTCTTCCAACCGTCGCCGTCGTCGCCCGAGTCCTACTTCCCGCAAGCCGCCGAACTGCTCATGGCCGGGCTGTGGACGCTCGGCGGCCAGGCGGCCGTGCAACTCGTCTCGCCCGTGTTCTTCATCGCCGCGATTCTGTCCGCGGCGGCGGTTCTGCGCGCCGCGGGAATGTCCCGCGCGGCCGTCTTCTGCGGCCTCGCCGCGGCCGCCGCGATCCCGTTCCTTCACTGGACCGGCAGCGTTGCCAAGAACGACCTTTTGCTCGCATTCTTTATGCTGGCTGCGCTCGGCAGTCTGCTCGACCGGCGGCCGGCGCTCGCGTCGTTCTTCCTCGCGGTGGCCTTCGGCATCAAACACGTGGCGCTGTTCGGCGCGGTGGCCTTGACGCCGCTGTTCCTCTACGAGATCTGGCAGTCGAAGCGGCGCGTCCGCACATTCGCCGCCGTGGCCGCGGTGTTCCTGGCGTTCGGGCTTCTGTCGATGATCCGGAACTACGTGCTGGTCGGCGATCCGCTCTATCCGGAGTCGGCCAGCCGCGGCGTGCAGATCGCCGTCACCACCTCGCAGTATCCGACCGTCGCGGACCGCGTCTGGCGCTACGTTGGCGTCCCGTGGCTCATCCATTTCGATGGCTTTCGCGCCTTCGAATCGGCATCGCCCAATCCGATGGGCATCTGGCTTGTCTTCTTCTTCCCCTTTCTGTTTCGCCGCCCGGCGAATGCGGCGCACCGGGCTGCCCTGCTGTTCTGCGGCATCTACCTGCTGTACTGGATGTCGATCCTCGTCACGCTGCGCTACGCCGTTGCGCCGATCCTGCTGCTGACGGCGCTCACCGCGCCCGGACTCTTCCTCGCCCACCGGCGCGTGGCGGCCGCGGTCGCGCTCGTCTGCCTTTCGTTCGGGCTCACGGTGACGATCCTCAACGAGGTCTCGGTCACGCAGATTCTCTGGTACGCCCGCCGCCTCGACGACGACGCGTTGCTGCGCCGCATGCTGGTCTACTACCCCGCGACACGCGCCCTCGACGGCCACGCCCGCCGCGGCGAGTTGACCTTTTCCCTCGACGGCTGCGCCGTGCCCTACGCTCCGTTCCCCGGCAGCGTCCGGTGCTTCGATCAGGTCGATTTCAAGGCCGATCCCGTGCGCGAGATCGTCGACGAAATCCGCTACCGCGGCTATCGCTTCGCGATCCTGCCGGCCAAACCCGTGCGGCCGGCCATCCTGCGCGAATTGCCCGGTCACCGGCTGCTGTTCGAGGACGCCAAAACCGCGCTGTACTCCGTACAATAAGAGTTCATGAAGTACCTGCTGCCCTTCCTGTTCGCCGGTATCGCCTTCGCCCACTGCCCGGAATTCCCGCTCCTGCCCGAGTGCCCGCCGCCGGTCCCGCCGCGCGTGCCCCCGCCCACAACGCCCGACCCCAATCCGGGCACCAGCCTCTATCTCCCCATCACCGACGTGTTCCAGGAAGCCGTCGTCGGCGCGGCGCCTTTCCAGAGCTCGCTGTTTCCCATTCAGTTCACGGGCGACGCCGCCGCCTGGCGTTCCGACGCGAAGACCGACAGCGGCGGCAACTGGCTCTCTCTCAACCCAGCCCAGGGACAGGGCGATACGCTCGTCCGCATCGCCGTCAACCCCGCCAACCTCCTCGCCGGCACCTACACGGGGATCGTGACAGTCGCCGCTCCCGCCACGCTCAACTTCTCCGTTCCCATTCGTGTCACCCTGCGCATTCGCGACCTGATTCCTTCCACCGTGCGCGCCACGCCGTCCACTCTTTCGTTCACG
>CAYMTH010000550.1:0-4120 GCA_964393235.1 uncultured Solibacteraceae bacterium
CGGCGTTCCGCGATTCCGAGGCGGCTGCGAGCAGCAGTGGCGTGTAGCCCCGGTCGTCGACGACGTTGACCTTTGCGCCTTTGGCGAGCAGATTCTTCAAAGACTCGAGGTCGCCGGCGGTGGCGGCCGCGGCGAGGGCGGTCTCGTTTTTCTTGGTCGCGGCGTTGGGGTCGGCTCCGGCGGCGAGCAGGAGTTCGACGGCGCGGGGATTGCGGCTGCCGGCGGCGGAGATGAGCGCGGTGGAACCGGCGCCGCTGCGGGCGTTGGGATTGGCCTTGGCGGAAAGCAGGAGGCGCATGGCCTCGATGTCGCCGCGATTGGCGGCGGCCATGAGGGGGGTCTGGCCGTTGGCGAGAGGCGCGTTGGCGTCGGCGCCCTTGTCGAGCAGGAGGCGCAGGACGGGGAGGGCGTTATTGATGGAGGCGGCCTGGTAGAGCACCGAGCGGCCGTCGTTGAGGCGCGCGTTCTTGTCGGCGCCGGCGTCGAGCAGGAGCCGGACTTTGGCCTCGTCGCCGATGGCGCGATGGAGCGGCGCGGCGCCGTAACGGTTCTTGGCGTTCACGTTGGCGCCGCCGGCGATCAGGCGCTTCAGGGTGGCGGGCGAAGCGAAGGCGGCGGCGTGGTGGAGCGGGGTGGAGCCGTCGGAATCGGCGGCATTGACGAGGGCGAGGTTCTTCTCGATGGCCGAAAGATCGGAAGCGCGGACGGCGGCGATGAGTGCGGCGAGTTTGGGGTCGATGGGCTTGGGAGGCGCCTCGTCCTTCACCTCAATGCGGAAGTCGACGCCCTGGTCGATCCAGGCGCGGAGGAGAGCGATCTCGTCGGGGGAGAGGGCGCCGGTGGGGGGCATGAGCATGCCGCCGTCGCCGTTGACGACGCGTTTGATGAGTTTGCTGCCGGCGCTGTCGCCGGCGATGATCACGGGACCGTAATCGCCGCCGCGCATGGCGTTCTGGCGTTTGTCGAGGCGGAGGCCGGCCTGTTGCGCCCGTTCGCCGTGACAGGAGTGGCACTTTTCCGCCATGAGCGGTTTGATGTGCTTTTCATAGTCGACTTTGACCGTGGCGGCCGGCGGGAGAGCCGGTTGCGAGGCGAGCGGCAGGAGGAGCAAGGGGAACAGGAGCGGTGCACGCACAACCGCTCTATTGGAATGGAATTCCGGACTGAAGTCAATGCCTAACCGATTTGGCGAGGCCGGACCAGACGATATTGACGAGATCGGCGGCGAAAGCGGGCGGGATGGAGGAGTTTTCGAGGTAGCGGGCGTAGTAGGCGCCGACGAGGAGCTGGATGGCCGGTTCGATGGCGGCGCCGGGGCGGAGTTCGCCGCGGTCGCGGGCGCGTTCGAGAATGTCGCGGATCATCTGGCGGCGAGGCGTGACAAGGCGTTCGCGGAAGAGGGCGAGCAGTTCCGGGGTATGGCCCTCTTCGGCGAGAACGGTGCCGATGAGGGACATGCCGTTCGGCCGGAGCAGGGAGCGGGAGAAGTTTTCGAGCGCGGCGCGCAGGTCGCCGGGGGTGGTGCCGGTATCGACAGGGGGTTCGGCGAGCTGGAGCGTGCGTAGGGCGGCGGTGGCGAGATCGGCCTTGGCGGGCCAGCGGCGGTAGATGGTGGGTTTGGAGACGCCCGCGGCGACGGCGATGGCGTCGAGCGACATGCGGGAATAGCCCTCTTCGGCGAGGTGGCGGAGGGTGACGTCGAGGATGCGGCGTTCGGTCTCCGGATCGCGGGGCCGGCCGGGAGGCGATTTCTTGTTCGCGTTCTTTGCGACCACCAGACTATCTTGACAATCCATTACGATACGGTACAGTATCGGAAAGATGCGAGAGATGCAAGGCAAACGGGTGTGCGTGATCGGGGGCGGATCGGGAATCGGCGCGGCGGTGGCGCGCCTGGCGGCCGACGCCGGGGCCGAAGTGTTGACGGCGGGGCGGAGCGGGCGCGGCGCGGCGGCAGTGGTGGATGTGACGGACGACGCGTCGGTGGCCGGTTACTTTGCCGGGGCGGGGAAGCTGGACCATGTGGTGGTTTCGGTGTCGACGGCGATGCCGGGGCGGTTGGTGGCCTGGGACTGGGCGGCGATGCGGGCGGCGTTTGAGACGAAGTATTGGGGGGCGTTGCGGGTGGCGCGGGCGGCGGCGCCGCGAATGGCGGCGGGCGGTTCGATCCTATTGATATCCGGGGTGGCGAGCCGGCGGGCGGTGGCCGGGATGGAGAATCTGACTCCGTTGAACGCGGCGGTGGAGGGGTTGGTGCGGGCGCTGGCGGCGGAACTGGCGCCGCTGCGGGTGAACGGCATCGCGCCGGGTTTGATCGACACGCCGTATTGGGACGGGCACGCGGAGATGCTGGCGCAGGCCGGGGCCGCGTTGCCGCTGGGGCGCGCCGGGCGCGGGGAAGATTGCGGCCGGGCGGCGCTGTATCTGTTCACTTCGGACTGGGTGACCGGGACCGTGCTGGACGTGGACGGCGGATTTTTAAGCGGTGGAAGCCGCGCATGACAGGAGAGAGCATGAGAATTGGAATTGTTGGATCGGGCAACGTCGGCGGTACGCTTGGCGTGCGCTGGGCGCAGGGAGGACATCAGGTCCTGTTCGCGTCGCGAAACCCGGAGTCGGAAGAGATGCGCGAGTTGACCGGGCGCGCCGGGGGCGCGTCGCGGGCGACGACCGTGGCGGAAGCGGTGGCCGGGAGCGACATCGTGGTGCTGGCGACACCGTGGCCGGCGACGCGGGAGATCCTGGAATCGGCCGGGTCCTTGGCCGGGAAGGTATTGATCGACGCGACGAATCCGCTGCTGCCGCGGCTGGCGGGATTGGAGTACGGGACGACGACGTCGGGCGCCGAGCAGGTGGCGGCATGGGCGCCGGGGGCGCGGGTGGTGAAGGCGTTCAATACGGTCGGGTTCAACGTGATGGCGGATCCGCGGTTCGGGGATGCCCGGGCGGTGCTGTTCTACTGCGGCGACGACGCGGAGGCGAAGGCGGAGGCGCGGGCGCTGGCCGAGGAACTCGGATTCGACGCGCGGGACGCGGGGCCGCTGAGCCAGGCGCGACTGCTGGAGCCGTTCGCCCTGTTATGGATTTCGCTGGCGATGGTGCACGGCTATGGCCGGGAGATCGGATTTCAGTTCTTGCAACGGGAGGGGAAATGAGTTTGCGGGATATGAACGCGGTGAATCCGCGCGCGCCGAAGCGGGTGGCGATGGTGATCGCCAATCCGGCGGTTTCGACGACGACCGGCTGGCCGGTGGGTTTCTGGTGGAGCGAGTTGACGCATCCGTACTATGCGTTCACCGAAGCCGGGTACGAGGTGGAGATCTTTTCGCCGGACGGGGGAGCGTGCGTGGCCGACGGGATGAGCGATCCGCGGGACGCGAGCGGGTACTCGGCCAGCGATCTCATCAGCATGGGTTTTATTGCGACGCCGGCGCTGGCGGCGCTGGTTGATTCGACGCGCCCGGTGAGCGAGATCGACATTCGACGCTTCGACGCGATCGTGGTGGCCGGCGGGCAGGCGCCGATGTTCACCTTCGAACAGGCGGAGGGGTTGCAGCGGAAGTTCGTCGAGTTCTACGAGGCGGCGAAGGTGGCGGCGGCGCTCTGCCACGGCGTAGCGATCCTGCGGTTCGCGCGCCTTTCCAGCGGCGAACTGCTGGCGAAGGGCAAGACGGTCACCGGGTTTGCCAACGTCGAAGAGGATTTCGCCGACAACGCGGTCTGGGGCATGGGCCTGCTGCCGTGGGACCGGCACGTGATGCCGTGGCGGATCGAAGACGCGCTGCGCGAGGCGGGCGCGAACTTCATTCAGGCTGGGGCCTGGCGCGGGTTCGCTTATCGCGACGGCAACCTGATTACCGGCCAGCAGAACTTTTCCGGAGCTGAGACGGCCGAACTGGTGATCCGGGCGTTAGGGGAGTAACCGGAGGAATTCGCGGGCGACAATCGCGCCGACCTCGCGCTGGCCGCGGGGGCCGAGGTGGGTTCGATCGGGCTTGCCGTCTTTCGGCTCCGGGCCCAGGGCGTCGCTGGCGGCCGGACCGAGTTGCTCGCTCTGCTCCTTTGTCAGGGCATACATGTCGATCAGGGGGGCGCCGGTGGCGGCGGCCAGGCGGCGGGT
>CAYMTH010000551.1:0-4118 GCA_964393235.1 uncultured Solibacteraceae bacterium
ACCTGGATGCGCTGCTTGATGCCTACCTGCTGCTGCCGGAATCGGTGCGGGAGGAGGTGGACCTGGTGTTCGCGGGGCCGATGGGTTGGGCGGCCAGCACGACGGCGAAGCGGATTCTGTCCGGGTTGCCCGGCGTGCGGTACCTGGGCTACGTGCCGGAAGCGGACCTGCCGGGTTTAACCAAAGCTTCTGCTGTCTTTGCCTATCCTTCTCTTTACGAAGGATTTGGCTTCCCGGTGGCGCAGGCGATGGCGGCCGGTGTGCCGGTGCTGACTTCGAACAACTCGTGCCTGCCCGAGATCAGCGGGGCGGGGGCCGTGCACGTCGATCCGCGGAGTCCGGCGGGGATCCGGGAGGGGCTGGACCAGTTGCTGACGTCGCCCTCGCGGGCGGCCGCGGTCGCGGCGGCGGGCCGGGAAAAGGCGCAATCCTACCGCTGGGACGTCTGCGCGCAGCGGAGTTGGGCGTTTTTTGAGCAGTTCGCGTGAGCGGAACCTCGCGGCGGCTGGACTCGATCGACCTGTTGCGCGGGATCGTCATCCTGCTGATGGCGCTCGATCATACCCGCGATTTCTTCGGGGACCTGCGCATCGACCCGATGGACCCGGCGCGCACTTGGCCGGCGCTGTTCCTGACGCGCTGGATTTCGCACTTCTGCGCCCCGGTGTTCGTCTTCCTGGCCGGCGTGAGCGCCTGGCTGCAGGCGCAGCGGAAATCGCCCGCGGAGTTGAGCTATTTCCTTTGTTCTCGTGGACTTTGGCTGGTTTTCCTCGAATTGACCTGGGTGCGCTGCTTCGGGTGGTTCTTTAACTTTAACTACCGGTTCAGCGTGGGGCAGGTGATCTGGGCGATCGGGTGGTCGATGGTCGCGCTCGGGGTGGCGGTGCGGTTCCGGCTGCCGGCGCGCGCGGCCGGGCTGGCCGGGGTGGCGGTGATCTTCCTGCATAACCTGACCGACGGCTGGAAGGCGGAGCAGTTCGGCCCGTTCTGGTGGCTGTGGCGCGTCCTGCATGACCGGAAGAACATGGAGATCGCCCCGGGTTATGTGTTTTTCCCGCAGTACCCGCTGCTGCCGTGGATGGCTATCCTATTTGCTGGCTATGGGTTCGGGATGTTTTATGCGATGGAACCTGAGGTCCGGCGGCGCTGGGCGCTGCGCCTGGGCGCGGCGGCGGCGGCGCTGTTCGTGGTACTCCGGGCGGTGAATGTCTACGGCGATCCGCGGCCGTGGGCGGGCGGGGTGTATTCGTTTTTCAACGTCTCGAAATATCCGCCCTCTTTGTTGTTCATTCTAATGACTTTAGGCCCGGCGCTGGCGCTGCTGAGCCGGTTGCCGGACGCGGTTTCCGGGTTTTGGCGGCATGTGGTGATGTTCGGGCGGGTGCCGCTGTTCTTCTATCTGCTGCATTTGCCGCTAATTCATGGCGCCGCAGTGGTTTACGCGCTCGCGACGTATGGAAACGCCGACTGGCTGACCGACGCTCCGGGGTGGGGGCGGATGCCGAAACCGGACGATTATGGCTTCGGATTGGCGTCAGTTTATGCGATTTGGGCGTCGGTTTTGCTCATTTTGTACCCGGTTTGCGCATGGTTTACGCGCAAAAAACGCGAGAGCCGGGCGGTCCTGATGCGGTATTTGTAGAAGGGTGAGCAAGCAGATTCTGGAATTGAAGCCGGGCCTGACGGCTGCCAGCGATTGGATCGTGGTGGATCAGGCGGCGATCGACGCGTTTGCGGCGGTCACTGGCGACCGGCAGTGGATTCATGTCGACCGGGAGCGGGCGCAGGCGGAGAGCCCGTGGGGGACGACGATCGCGCACGGGTTCCTGACCTTGAGTCTGATCTCGCGCATGGCGGCGGAAGCCTTTTCCGTTCAAATAGATCAGACGGCGACGATCAACTACGGGTTGAACAAAGTCCGGTTCCCGTCGCCGGTGAAAAGCGGGGCGCGGGTGCGGGGAAACTTTGTGCTGCTGGGCGCCAGTGCGCGGCCGGGCGGGGTGGAGGCGGTTTGGCAGGTGACGGTGGAGGCCGAAGGGGAGGCGAAACCGGTGTGCGTGGCGGAATGGGTGCTACGGTACTTGACCGGTAGTACGGTGTAATTCCCCCCAGGTGAGGGGGGAGGCGATCCCCCTACAATACCTTAAGTGACTCCCCCTCAGCGGTCTATGACGCCTTAGGTAAAGTACTGTACAACTGTAAACACGGCCCAAGTACGAAAGAAGAATAAGAGGCCAGGGGAAGAGGTCAGGGAACATGGATCTGTGTCAGGGAACCGGTTTGTACCCCGAAGGGTGCGATGAACAGGGATTGGATTGCGTGCAGTGCATTCGGAGGACGGCGGAGGCGACGCGGTCGTTGACGGCATCGCCTGCGCCGGAATGGGCTCGCGCGGTCTTCCAGAAGATGTACACGCACCCGGCATGCCAGCAGATGGAGCACACCTTCGTCTGGGCGTGCGGGGGCGGGGACCTGGTGCAGATCGGGGTGGCGGCGGCGGCCGCCGCCTAGGGTTTAGAAAATTTCATACTTGGGTAACGGAAATTGAAACCAACGGCCGGTTTCATCCGTAAATGTGATTGAGGAGATGTACCCAATGTTATCTACTGCCATGGCCGTTCCCGAGTTCACTGGCTCCCTCCATCTGACCAAGAAGGAAGCGGAGCTCCTCCAACTACTCAGAGAGCATGCCGGTCAGTGCCTTTCTCGTGAATACCTGCTCAGCACCATCTGGGGGTACACGGGAGGCGTGCGGACCCGCACGCTGGACGTGCACATCCAGCGGCTCCGCCGGAAGGTGAAGCTGTTCAACCTGGGCGGGGAAATCCAGACGATCCTCCGTCACGGGTATTGCTGGGTGACTCGCAGCGAGAAGTAGAACAAGATTTTAGACCGGCGGAGACCGGGACGAGACGACGAACGGGCGGCCGAAGGGCTGCCCGTTTGCTTTTTCAGCAGCACTTGGCGCGCTGGTACTTGGCGCGGAAGTGCTCCTGCTGGAAGTGACGGTACTCCTCGGCGGAATGCGCGCGGCCGTGGGCGGCGAGGTGGCGGCGGTAGGCGTTCTCGTCCCCGAGCTCGCGCAGGATGGCGAGGATGGTGCGGGCGAATTTGTGGAGTGCCGGCATCACTAGATCTCCTCGGCGGCGAGCTTGCTGGGGACGAAGGGGGTTTCGGTGCTTTCGGCGGCACGGGTGCCCTGGAGGATGCCGATCCACTGGCGCGCCGAGTCGATCAGGATGGTCGAAACCAGGACCAGGAAGAGGCCGCAGACGAAGGCGTCGAGGTAGTTGTTAAAGATAAGTGTTTTTGTTGCTTCGGTTTGGGGCTGCTTTTCGAGGGCGTGGGCGGCGGCGAGGAAGCCGATGCGTGGGGCGTCGGAGAAGATTTTCTGGATGGCTGAAGTGAACGTTACGGTGCCGAGCCAGAGCATGGGGCCGATGGTGATCCACATGTACTTGCGGCCGTGTGCCTTGATGAGGACGGTGGTGCCGAGGCAGAGGGCGATGATGGCGAGGAGCTGGTTGGCGATGCCGAAGAGCGGCCAGAGCGAGTTGATCCCGCCGAGCGGGTCGCGGACGCCCTGGTAGAGGAAGTAGCCCCAGCCGAGCACGACGGCGGCCGAGGAGCCGATGACGCCGGGCATCCAGGAAGTCCGGCCGAGGGGCTTGTAGAAGTGCCCGAGGAGGTCCTGGAGCATGAAGCGGCCGACGCGGGTGCCGGCGTCGATGACCGTCAGGTCCACGAGCAGCGCCGCGCCGGTGGGAGTCAGGCGCTCGCCGCCGCCACCTTTGGCGAAGATGTGGGCCATGCCGAGGGCCAGCGAGGGGGCGCCGCCGGTGCGGTAGAAGAGCGTCTCTTCGCCGACGGATTTGGCGAGGGCGGCCATCTGGTCGGCGGTGACGGGGAAACCCCAGGCGGAGATGGTGGCGACCGCTTTTTCGGCCGTGGCGCCGACGACGCCGGCCGGGGAGTTGACGGCGAAGTAGACGCCGGGATCGAGGACGCAGGCCGAGACGACGGCCATGATGGCGACGAAGCTTTCAAGGAGCATCGAACCGTAACCGACGGGGAGGGCGTGGGTCTCCTTGGCGACCATTTTCGGGGTGGTGCCGGAG
>CAYMTH010000552.1:0-4109 GCA_964393235.1 uncultured Solibacteraceae bacterium
CTGTTCGGCGAAGCCCTGCGGGGTGTAGTTGACCCAGTTGCCGGAGGCCTGCGAGAGCGTGTCGTGGATCTCTTCGGCTTCCAGGCGGCGGGCGTAGTGGCGGGCGTAGAGAGGCACATAGTCGAGCTTCCACTCGCCGTCGTAGCGCGAGCTCAACTGGTAGGCCGAAGACGAGACCAGGAGGCGGATCATTTCGCGCACGCTGTAGTTGGACTGCACGAACTGGTCGGCCAGTTTTTGCAGCAGGACGGGGTGGCCGGTTTGCCAGGTCCAGGGCTCGGCGGGCGGGTTGGCGGGGTCGAGGCGGGCGGGGTCGAGGTGATCGACGGGTTCAGCGAGGCCGAGTTGAAAGAGCTGCTTCCAGATGCGGTTGACGGCGTTGCGGGCGAACATCGGGTCGGCCGTCATGTTGTCGGCGAAGGCGGCGCGCCAGCTCTGGCCGGCGGCGGGCGTTTTGCCGTCGCGGTACTCGGGGGTGAGATTGAGAAGGTTACCGATGCGGACGCGGTTGGGGCGGTTGCCGAAGGTGGTGTTGAGATCGTAGGTCCCGGTGGCGCGGTCGTTGACGTCGAAGCTGCCGGAGTAGAAGTCCGTGTTCGGGACGTTGCGGCCGGCGATGTTGAGCCGGGAGAAGTGGGCCGACATCCGGTAGGTCTCCGAACGGGCGACGCGGCGGCCCCAGAGGCTGAGCTGATCGAGGTGGCCGCGGCCGTCGTGGCAGGCGAGGCAGTCGTAGTAACCGAGGCCGAGAAACGTGGTGGCGAGGCGGATCATCGCCGTGTCGTAGCGGTCCTGGACGGGGCCGCCGGGGGTGATGGACCGGACGGCGAAGTTGACGACGCCGGTGTCGTAGTTGTTGCCGGAGGCGGCGGTGAGTTCCCAGGCGAGGTCGCGGAAGCTTTTGTCGGTGTGGACGGCGGCGCGGAGATAGTCGTGCATGGCGTTGCGGCCGGGCACGTTCTGGTTGACGTTCTGCGCGGTGCGGGTGTTCTGGAGCAGGTCCCCGAGCCAGGTGGACCAGCGGGCGACGTAGTCGGGGCTGTAGAGAAGCCGGTCGATGAGCGCGTCGCGGCGGGAAGGGGCGGGGTCGTCGACGAAGCTACGGTACTCTTCCGGGGTCGGCAGGCGGCCGGCGAGGTCGAGGTAGATGCGCCGGACGAACTCCTTGTCGGTGGCGAGGGGGGCGGAGAGGATCTGCTCCTTTTCCAGGCGGCCGAAGATCTCTTCGTCGACAAAGTTGCGGCGGGGCAGTTCGCCGGCGGGCACGGCGCGGACACGCGCGGCCATGCGGGCGGCGTCCTTTTTCGCGAACTCGACGGTCCGCAGATTGATCTCCCGGATGGCGCGCGCCTCGCGTTCGAGGAACGCCTGCGGCTCCTTCCGGAAGGAACAGTTATCCGGGGCGCCCTGCCCCGCGGCGCAGACGCCGAGCGCGACCGCGATCCCTACCATTACCTTCATTGCAACAATCCCCTTTTCGCCTGGTTACGACAGGCAATAGAACTCTCGCCGGCGGAGGCCGGTTGGGCGCGGTTAGTTGCAGGCTACCATGACGGATGTGCCGCTACAAGGGCGATTTTCCGGATGGGCGGAAGCGATTGGCTCCTATTCCCTGCGTACCGTGGGGATAGATTTATCGGGATCTGACCGACGTCTGACGGGTTGGGCGGCGCTGCGGGGGCCGGGGGCGGAGTGCGCGACGCTGCGCACCGATGAGGAGATCGTGGCGGCGACGGTGGCGGCGCGGCCGCGGGTGGTGGCGATCGATTCGCCGCTGAGCGTGCCGGAGACGGGGATCATCCGCGAGAGCGAGCGGGAGCTGATGGCGCTGGGCGTGGGCGTGTACCCGTGCCTGCTGCCGTCGATGCGGGGTCTGACGGCGCGGGGGATGCGGCTGCGGGAGCGGCTGGAGGGGATGGGGCTGCGGGTGATCGAAGGATTTCCGGGAGCGGCGCAGGACGCGCTGGGGATTCCGCGGAAGAAGGCGTCGGTGGCGGCGCTGCGGGCGGGATTAGAGGGATTCGGACTGGCGCTGCCGGCGGGGCGACTGAGCCACCACGAACTCGACGCGGTGACGGCGGCGCTGATCGGGCAGTTCCACGCGCGAGGGCGGAGCTATGCGTTCGGCGCGGAGGGGGAGGCGCCGATCGTGACGCCGTTGACGGGGGCGGGGCGGCTGCGGCTGATTTCGGACGACGCGGTGGCGCTGCGCTATGCGGCCAACTACCTGGCGCTGTTTCACGGCGTCCGGCTGGGTGGGCGGGGACGGGCGATCGAACTGCCGGCCTGCCGGACGCGGCGGGAGTTGCGGGAGTGGCGCTACGGCGCGGTGCCGAAGGCGGTGACGTCGGGGGCGAGCGCGGCGAGCGGGGGCAGGTGACGGGAGAACATGTGGCCGGCCGGGAACATCTTTGAGGTGATGCGCGGCTTGTAGACGGCGGGCAGGCCCATGTGGCTGAAGCTGTACTCGGTGGCGAAGTAGGGGGTGGCGAGGTCGTAGTAACCGGAGCCGATGTAGACGCGAAGGTAGGGGTTTTTGGCGAAGGCCTGGCGGAGGGCGTCGGCGGTTTCGGCAAAGCGGTTGTTGCCCGAGGGGCCGAAGTCCCACGGGCCGGTGCCGCCGCCGAGGATGTAGTATTCGAGATCGCTTTCGTAGCCGAGGTCGCGGCGAACGTAGTCGTTGAAGACGGCGGTGTAGGGGGCGCGGATGGCTGTCATGGAGGGGTCGAAGCCGGGAGTGTCGTCGTCGTTACGCCCTTCAATGCCGGTGAGGCGGCCGTCGAGTCGGCCGACGGTCTGGCCGCGGTCGCGGAGGAGTTCCTTGGTGAAGCGCTGGATTTCGATGCGGAGGTCGTTGCGTTCGAGGAAGCCTTTGTCGAGACCGGTGAGGCGCTGCAGTTTTTCGATGGCGCGGGCGCGTTCGGCGGGGGTGAGGCGGTCGCCTTTCGCGAGCACGACGTTGTACTCGCCGCCGGCGTACTCTTCCGATTCGCGGAGGGCGGCCTTGAAATCGGCCTGGAGAGCGAGGGCGAGTTTCTTGTGGTACCAGGCGATCGCGGTGTAGGTGGGGAGGTAGAGGCTGTAGGGCAGGTCGTTGCCGGGCGTGAAGCGCACGGTCTGGTAGTTGAGGATGCTCGAGACCAGGCAGATGCCGTTGAAGGCGACGCCGCGTTCGACGAGATAGCCGGCAACGCCGGCGGCGCGGAAGGTGCCGTAGCTTTCGCCGATCAGGTAGAGCGGCGACTGCCAGCGCTGGTAGCGGGTGAGCCATTCGCGAATGAAGTCGCCGACGCTGGCGATGTCGCCGTCGACGCCGAAGAACTTCTTGCCGAGGTCGGGGCGGGCGGCGCGGCTGTAGCCGGTGCCGACGGGATCGATGAAGACCATGTCGGTGAAGGGGAGGAAGGTGTTGGGGTTGTCGACGAGTTCGAAGGGCGGGGCGGGATAGCTGCCTTCCGGGCCCATTTTCACGATCTTCGGGCCGAGTACGCCCATGTGGAGCCAGACCGAGGCCGAGCCCGGGCCGCCGTTGAAGGAGAACATCACGGGGCGTTTGGCGGGCGGGTTATCGAGCGTATAGGCGATGAAGAAGATGTGCGCTTCGACCTCGCCCTGGGCATTGCGGAGCGGCAGGCGGCCGGTGGTGGTGGTGTAGACGAACGACTTGCCGTCGCGGGTGATCGAATGTTTCTTCGCGACGGGCGCGGGCTCGGTGGGCGGAACCGGCTTCGGCGGAGGCGGGGTCTGGGCGAAAGCCGCGGCGGCGGTCAGGACGAGGGCGAAACGGAGCATCAGTTGTGATTGTGGGCGATCTGGCGGCGCGGATCAATAAACAGCCAGCAGACCGCGCCCACCAGGAACAGCGCGCCGCTGAGGCGCAGGGCGATGTTCCAGTCGCCGAACTGGTTCACCATCACGGTGAGGATGATGGGCGAGAGGAAGCCGCCCACCTGGCCGGCGGTGTTCATGCAGGCGCTGACGACGCCGGCGTGCGGCCCGGCGATATCGAGGCAGGAGCCCCAGGCGGCGCCGAGGCAGAAGACGCTCCAACCGGCGGCGACGGCGAGCAAGAGCGCGCCGGCGCACACGGTGCGTCGGAGGCTGACTGA
>CAYMTH010000553.1:0-2905 GCA_964393235.1 uncultured Solibacteraceae bacterium
CCTCCAACAACCCGCGCCACCGCACCACCCTCGCCGGCACCTACGACCTCCCCGTCGGCAAAGGCCGCCGATTCCTCGCCAACGCCCACCCCGTCGTCAACGCCGTCCTCGGCGGCTGGTCCAGCAGCAACTTCCTCTACATCCGCTCCGGCGAGTTCCTCCGCTTCCCGGGCGCCCTCGTCGACGGCAACCCCGCCATCGACAGCCCCGGCCCCTCCGCCTGGTTCAACCAGTCCGCCTTCCGCCAGCTCCCCGCCTTCACCGCTCGCGCCAATCCCTTCCAGTACGAAGGCATCACCGGCCCCGGCTACTGGAACCTCGATTCCACCCTCGCCAAAGAGTTCCGCATCACCGAAACCAAACGCTTTGAGCTGAAGATGGAAGCCTACAACCTCACCAACTCCTTCTGGTGGGGCAACCCCAATATGACCGCCGGCGCCATCGGTACTTCCCAGTTCGGCCGGTCGTTCATCCAGAACCCGGAAACCCGCGGCCGCGAGTTCCAATACAGCATGAAGTTCATCTTCTGACGGGCCGCTCGGGAGGGGCGTCCCAACGCCCCTCCTGATAAACTTGCCCCAGGAAACATGAAATTCCCCGTCCTGCTCGCCCTCCTCCTGCCCGCCCTCCACTCCCAACCGCTCGACCTCACCTCCGCCACCATCCTCATCCGCCCCGGCGCCCTCCCGGCCCCCGAAAAAACCGCCGCCCTCGTCCTCGTCGAGGAGCTCGAACGCCGCACCGGCGTACGCCTCAAAACCGCCACCACCGCCACCGGCCCCGCCATCTCCCTTTCTTCAGTCAGCGAGAACCCCGCCGCCGACGGCTACCAACTCACGACCGCCAATCAAACCGTCACCATCCGCGGCGACGGCCCCCGCGGCGTCCTCTACGGCGTCGGCCACCTCCTCCGCCATCTCCACTGGTCCAAAGGCCGCATCGAACTCCCCGCTCCCCTCAACGCCAGGTCCTCCCCCAAACTCCCCATCCGCGGCCACCAGATCGGCTACCGCGCCACCGCCAACTCCTGGGACGCCTGGACCGTCGCCCAATACGAACAGTACGTCCGCGAACTCGCCCTCTTCGGCATGAACGCCCTCGAAGGCATCCCCTTGGGCGACGACCGCAACAACCCCCTCGCCAAATACCCCAAGCGCGAAATGAACCGCGCCATCGCCGAAATCTGCGCCCGCTACGGCCTCGATTACTGGATCTGGACCCCCGTCAGCTTCGAACCCGCCGACGCCCCCCGCGCCGCCGCCTACCTCGACGAACTCTCCCAGATCGCCCGCGACTCCCAAACCCTCACCGGCGTCTTCGTCCCCGGCGGCGACCCCGGCCACAACCCGCCCGAAACCCTGCTCCCGTTCCTCGCCAAAATGGCCGAACGCATCCGCGCCGTCCACCCGAAAGCCCAAATATGGCTCTCCCTCCAGGGCTTCGACGAAGCCAAGGCCGCCGCCGTCTACCGCTGGATCGCCGCCGGCACGCCCCCCTGGTTCGGCGGCCTCGTCGCCGGCCCCTCCAGTCCCCCCCGCGCCCGCACCCCCCCCCCCACCCCCCCCCCCCTCCCCCCCCCCCCCTCTCCCGACGTCTCCCACAACGTCCGCTCCCAGTTCGAAGTCCCCGAATTCGACCAGTCCTACGCCCTCACCCTCGGCCGCGAAGCCGTCAACCCCCGGCCCTATGAATACGCGGCCCGCCACCGCAAAGTCGCCCCCCTTTCCGCCGGCGCCATCACCTACTCCGACGGCGTCCACGACGACGTCAACAAGGTCATCTGGACTGCCCTCGACTGGGACCCCGCCCGCGACCCCCGCCAGATCCTCACCGAATACGCCCGCCTCCACTTCAGCCCCGCCGCCGCCGCCGAAATCGCCGACGCCATCCTCGCCCTCGAACGCAACTGGCGCGGCCCCCTCCTCCCCAACGGCGCCGTCGAATCCACCCTTCGCACCTGGACCGATCTCGACCGAGCCCACCCCACCCTCGCCTCCAACTGGCGCTGGCAGATGCACCACCTCCGCGCCATCTACGACGCCTACGTCCGCCGCCGCCTCATCGAGGACACCGCGGCCGAAGACGACGCCAACCGGCACCTTCTCAACGGCGACACCGCCGCCGCCCGCGCCGCCCTCGCCCGCCCCACGCAACAGACCGCCCTCCGCGGCCGGATCGTCGACCTCTGCGAAAAACTCTGGCAGTCGATCAACCTCCAGACCAGCGTCGAAAAGTACGGCGCCTCCAACCCCGAACGCGGCGCCGTCCTCGACTTCATCGATCTCCCGCTCAACAACCGCTGGTGGCTCGAAGACGAAATCGCCAAAGCCGAATCACTCCCCGCCGCCGCCAAAGCGGCCCGCCTCCGCGAACTCGCCACCTGGGAAAATCCCGACGAAGGCAGCTTCTACGACGCCATCGGCAACATCGCCAAAATGCCCCGCGCCGAACGCGACGCCGACGAATTCTACGATCCCCTCTTCTGGTGGCGCGACCTCGGCAAGAGCCGCCAGCGCCGCAGTTGGCTCGTCTCCGCCTGGCCCAAACAGATGGTCTACGAAGGTCTCGACCCCAACGCCAAATATGTAGTCCGCACCACCGGCTACGGTCAGGCTTTGCTCAAGATGGATGGCATGCGCGTCCGCCCCGTCAAGGACGGCCAGGAGATCGGCGAACTGAAGGAGTTCCCGGTCCCCCCGTCGCTCCTCACCGACGCGCGCCTCGTCCTCACCTGGGACCGCGCCGGCGACGAAGAACACCTCAACTGGCGCCAGCAGTCCCGCCTCTCCGAAGTCTGGCTCATCAAACTCCCCTAACATGCGCATCCTCCTGGCCCTCTCCGCCCTCGCCCTCCACGCCGCCCACCACCCGGACGCCGCCCACTTCGGCTTCTCCCCCGCCGCCA
>CAYMTH010000553.1:2915-3806 GCA_964393235.1 uncultured Solibacteraceae bacterium
GAAGTCTGGCTGATCAAACTCCCCTAACATGCGCCTCTTCTTTTTCCTCTCTGCCGCCCTCGCCCTCGCCGCCGCCCACCACCCCGACGCCGCCCACTTCGGCTTCTCCCCCTCCGCCTCGGGCCTCGAAAACGCCCGCGCCCTCCAGCAGGCGCTCGATCAGACCGGCTCCATCCGCGTCACCCAGCCCGGCGTCTACAAACTCGCCAAAACCGTCTACATCCCCTCCCATACCACCCTCGAATTCGGCGCCAACGTCCGCATCCGCAAGGTCGTCGAGGAGAAACCCTTCACCCACGTCCTCCTCAACAAAGGCGCCCTCACCAAAACCTGGGACAACGATATCCGCGTCTCCGGCCTCCACGTCGAAGTCAACAACGTCGACGTCCGCGAATGGCAGGTCTACGGCCTCCATGGCCAACTGGCGTTTTTCTACATCCGCAACCTCCACATCGACAACTTCCGCATGCACGACGGCGGCCGCGCCCAGTACGCCATCCACGTTTGCACCTTCGACAACATCCTCATCGAGAACGTCGACATTAAAGGCGACAAGGACGGCATCCATCTCGGCCGCGGCCGCCGCTTCACCCTCCGCAACGGCGTCTTCGAAACCGGCGACGACGCCATCGCCCTCAACGCCCACGACTACTCCGTCGGCAACCCCGAACTCGGCTGGATCGAAGACGGCGTCGTCGAAAACATGCACGACCTCCCCAACCCCAAACGCCAGATCGGCTACTTCGCCCGCATCCTCGCCGGCGCCTGGCGCGACTGGCAGCCCGGCATGGAAGTCCAGCAGTCCGACACCGTCGTCTCCGGCGGCCGCCTCTACCGCGTTCAGATGCAGCCCGACGGCAAATTCTACCGCTCCGCCACCCGCCCCACCCA
>CAYMTH010000553.1:3816-4106 GCA_964393235.1 uncultured Solibacteraceae bacterium
CGTCCACTTCGATAACGACCGCTTCAGCCGCTCCTTCTACCCCGGTTCCCCCATCCCCCGTCAGGAGAATCTGCTCTTCGAAAACATCCGCGTCCTCTACACGGAACCCACCGCCTTCCTCAATATCCGTACCCCCATCGACGTCCTCACCATCGCCAACTCCACCCTCCGCGACAACCGCATCCAGTTCGTCACCAACAAAGCCCTCCCCGACTACGGCCCCACCCGCATCAACCTCACCGGCTGCGTCGTCGCCCATCCCGGCCCACTCGCCTTGATCGTCAATCGCG
>CAYMTH010000554.1:0-770 GCA_964393235.1 uncultured Solibacteraceae bacterium
GGCGGCTCCCGGCAGGACTGGGGCAAGAACCTGAAGGCCTACCTGCGGGCGGGCGTGACGTCGCTCGCCGATTTCGGCACGTATCCGGAGACGTATGAACCGGTGCGGCGGCTGCTCGGCGAGGGTAAGTGGAAGGGGCCGCGGGTGCACTTCGCGGCGCGCTTTTCGACGCCGGGCGGGCACGGGCTGGAAGGCGGGCGGGGCGACTTCTTCACGAGCGAAGTGCTGACGCCGCGGCAGGCGCGGGCGGCGATGGCGCGGATTCTGCCGTACAAGCCGGACGTGATCAAAGTCTTCACCGACGGGTGGCGGTACGCGACGGCGCCGGACATGACAAGCATGGAGGAGCCGACGCTGCGGGCGATCGTCGAGGAGGCGCACAAGGCCGGGATTCCGGTGTTGACGCACACGGTGACGCTGGCCAAGGGGAAGATCGCGGCGCGGGCGGGCGTGGACGCGATCATGCACGGCATTCAGGACCAGCCGGTGGACGCGGAACTCATCGAACTGATGAAGAAGAACAACGTCGCCTACGGGCCGACGGCGGCGGTCTACGAGCCGCGGGCGGGCTACATCAACGAGGCGATGCTGGAACAGTTGCTGGAGCCGGCGGCGCTGGAATCGCTGCGGACGCGGAAGATGCTGGCGGCGCCGAGCGCGCAGCGGATCCGGAAGTACGAAATTCTAAAGCAGAACGTCGCGGCGCTGCACAAGGCGGGGATCGTGGTCGTGAACGGCACCGACGCCGGAATCACCGGAACGCATCACGG
>CAYMTH010000554.1:780-4104 GCA_964393235.1 uncultured Solibacteraceae bacterium
TGGGCATCGCTGCGGGAGATTAAACTGCTGGCCGGGGCGGGGCTGGGGCCGCTGGGGGCGATCGCGGCGGCGACTGGGAACGCGGCGCGGGTGCTGCGGGACAAGGACCGGGGCACGCTGCAGCCGGGCGCGGTGGCCGATGTGGTCATCATCAACGGCCGGCCGGACCGCGACATCAACGACATCGACAAGATCGACACGGTGTTTCAGGGCGGGGCGCGGGTGGACCTGGCGGGATTGACGGCGGCGATTCACGCGGCGGGACCGACGCCGACGCCGGCGATTGCCGCCCCGGCGCTGCTCGACGATTTCGAGGGGCCGGGCGGGCGCAGCCGGGTGGACACGCGCTGGGTGAACTCGCACGACGCCGGGCACGACCATACGCGAATGCTTTACCAGCGCGTGGAGCGGGCGCCGGGCGACCACGCGCTGTCGGTGCAGGCCGACTTCGCCGACTCGGCGAATCCGTTTGCGCGGATGAACCTGCCGCTGACGCGGGGGGCGGTGGAGCCGATGGACGCGAGCGCGTTCGCGGGCGTGGAGTTCGAGGCGCGGGGCGAGGGCGAGTACACGCTGCGGGTGCAGGAGACGAGCGCGAAGTTCGGCGCTTCGGGCAAGTGGTCGATGGTGCGGATTCCGTTCGACGCGAAGGTGGACCGGGCGCGGGTGCAGATGCTGACGTGGGAGATGGCGCGGCCGAGCGGGCAGCGGGGCTGGCTGGAGATCGACAACGTGCGGTTTTATGCGGCGGAGTCGGCGGGGCTGCTGGAAGAAGAGATTCCGGCGTCGCGAAAGTACCGGGAAGAGAGCTACCAGCAGTTCCTGCGGTTCGCAGAGCGGCTGGAGAAAGAGAAGCCGCAGGAAGACGTGCGGCGGGAGTTTCAGCGCGCGCTGGGGTTCCCGGCGCCGGGGTTCGTGGGGCCTTATCAGGAAAGGATGGAGAAGATCGGCGAGGACGGCGTGGCGACGTACTATCGCGCGTGGGTGCCGGTGTCGCCGGAGATGGAAGTTTACGGGCTGTACCTGGTGCCGAAGCACACGAAGTTTCCGGCGCCGCTGGTGATCGCCAAGCACGGCGGCGGGGGGTATCCGGAGCTGGCGATTTTCAAGGGCGGCGGCAACTACCAGGACATGATTCGCGGGGCGGCGAAGGAGGGGTACGTCGTGTGGGCGCCGCTTACGCTGATGCACCCGTTCCGCGACCGGGACAGCGGCACGCCGATTCCGGCCGAGGTGCGGCGGGACATGGACGCGCGGTTCCGGGCGCTGGGCACGAGCCTGATGGGCGTGGAGACGATGCGGATTTCGCGGTCGCTCGACGTGATGCTGCGGCGGCCGGAGGTGGACGCGAAGCGGGTGGCGATGGTGGGGCTGTCCTACGGCGGGTACTTCACGCTGTACACGATGGCGCTGGATCCGCGGATCAAGGTGGGCGTGGCGTCGTGCTCGATCCGGGACCGGGAGGCGATGAAAAAAGAGATGCCGGAGGGGAAGTCGCCGGAGGGGCGCCCGATGGATATGCCGGGCGCGGATCTGGCCGGGCTGATCGCGCCGCGGGCGCTGCAGTTGCAGAACGGCGTGAACGATAAGGGCCTGCCGATCGAGATGGTGCGGCGCGCGGCGGCCGAGGCGAAGTCGCATTATGCGACCGGCGGCGCGTTCGAATTCCAGGAGTTCGACGGCGGGCACGAGTGGCGGGGAGACATCGCGTGGGCGTTTCTGCGGAAGCATCTGTAAGGCGGGAGCAGCGGGCCTGGTTCGTCTACGACTGGGCGAACTCGGCGTACGCGTCGACGGTGGTCACGCTGTTTCTGGGCCCGTATTTGACGGCTGTCGCGAAAGCGGGGGCGGGACCGGACGGCTACATTCACCCGTTCGGCGTGCAGGTGGACCCGCGATCGCTGTGGGGCTATCTGGTGTCGATCTCAGTGCTGTCGCAGGTGCTGGTGCTGCCGCTGGTGGGCGCGATCGCGGACTACGGGCGAAGGAAGCGGGAGATCCTGGGCGCGCTGGCGTACACGGGCGCGATCGCGACGATGGGACTGTTCTTCGTCGAGGGATCGAACTACCTGCTGGGCGCGGCACTGTTCCTGGTGGCGAACCTGGCGTTCGGGGCGTCGATGGTGGTTTACAACGCGTTCCTGCCGGAGCTCGCGGCGCCGGAGAAGCGGGACAGCGTGTCGTCGAAGGGCTGGGGCGTCGGGTACCTGGGCGGCGGGTTGCTGCTGGCCTTGAACCTGGCGTTTTTGTCGAACGCGGAGAAGCTGGGGATTACGAAGGGCATGGCGGTGCGGATCAGCATGGGGAGCGCGGGGCTGTGGTGGGCGTTGTTCACGCTGGTGCCGCTGGCGGTGCTGCGGAACCGCGGCGCGCAGCGGACGCTGCCGGCGGGGGAGACGATTTTCGGAGTCGGGTTCCGGCAGTTCCGGCACACGGTGGCGGGGTTGCGGCGGTATCCGAAGACGCTGTTGTTTTTGGCGGCGTATCTGACCTACAACGACGCGATTCAGACGGTGATCGCGATGGCGGGGCAGTTCGGCAGCGACGATTTGAAGATGCCGATGGAGCAGTTGACGCTGGCGATTCTGATGGTGCAGTTCGTGGCGTTCGGCGGGGCGATGCTGTTCAACTGGATCAGCACGCGGGTGACGGCGAAGCGGGCGGTGCTGGGGGCGCTGGTGGTGTGGACGGGAGTGCTGGGGTATATCTACGCGGCGGTGTCGACGCCGGCGGAGTTCTTCGTGATGGCGGGGCTGGTGGGGCTGGTGATGGGCGGGAGCCAGGCGCTGAGCCGGTCGCTGTTTTCGCAGATGATTCCGGCGGGGAAGGAGGCGGAGTACTTCAGCCTGTACGAGATCAGCGACAAGGGGACGAGTTGGCTGGGGCCGCTGGTGTTCGGGCTGGCGCTGCAGATGACGGGGAGCTACCGGCTGGCGGCACTGTCTCTCGCCATTTTCTTTGTGGTGGGGTTTGCGCTGCTGAGCCGGGTGAACGTGGAAGAGGCGGCGGCGGAGGCGGGGCGTTAACCGACGCGCACGACCACGCGGCCGCGGACCTGGCCGGCGAGGATGCGGCGGCCTTCTTCCTGCACGTCTTCGAGCGCGATTTCGCTGGTGAGGGAGTCGAGCAGGCCGCGGTCAAGATGCTCGGCGAGGAGGCGCCAGATGCGGCGGCGCTCTTCGTTGGCGACCTCCACCGAATTGACGCCGAGCAGGCTGACGCCGCGGAGGATGAAGGGGAAGACGGTGGTATGGAGCGTCGCCCCGCCGGCGAGGCCGCAGGCCGCGATGGCGGCGCCGTGGGACATGGTGCGGATGAGGCCGG
>CAYMTH010000555.1:0-1830 GCA_964393235.1 uncultured Solibacteraceae bacterium
CAGCTCCACGAAATCCCAAGGCACGTTCGTCCCGGCCAGATCCCGCACCGGCACCCGCGTCAGCGAGTGGTGCAGCAGGTGGCCGAACTCGTGGAACAGCGTCTCCACGTCCCGGTGCGTCAGCAGCGCCGGCTGATCCCCGATCGGCGGCGTCAGGTTCCCGCACATCAACCCCAGGTGCGGCGTCAACCCGGCGCCCTCCGGATGCCCGGTCAAAAACGCGTCCATCCACGCCCCGCCGCGCTTGTTCTCCCGCGGGTACATGTCGACGTAGAAACTCGCCAGATGCTCGCCCGTCGCCGCGTCGGCGATGTCGAAGAACCGGACGTCTTTGTCCCAAGCCGGTACGCCCGCCCGCTCCGTCACGCGGATCCCGAACAGCTTCCCGGTCAGTTCGAACATCCCGTCGAGCGCGCCCGTCAGCGAGAAGTACGGCCGCAACTGCTCCTCGTCAAAGTCGTAAAGCGCCACCCGCTGCTTCTCGGCGTAATAGCCGATGTCCCAAGGCTCGAGTTCCATCCCGCCCGCAAACGCCCGCAACTGGTCGTTCTCTTTCTGAAAGAACGATGCCGTCTTCTCCTGCAAATCGAGCAGAAACCGCTCGGCCGCCGCGCCGGTCTTCGCCATCCGGTCCACCAGCACGAGATCGGCAAAGTGCTGGAACCCGAGCAGCTTTGCCTTCTCCCGCCGCAGTTCCAGAATCCGCAGCACCAGATCGCGGTTGTCCAGTTCCCCGCCCGCCGCCCGCGTCATGTACGCCCGGTACAGCTTCTCCCGGATCGTCCGGTCGTCCAGGTACGTCATCACAGCCAGATAGGAAGGCGCCTGCAGCGTAAACCGCCACCCCGCCTGCCCCTTCTGTTCCGCGCTCTGCCGCGCCGCCGCCACCGCGCTCGGCGGCAACCCGGCCAACTGCGCCTCGTCCGTCACGATCAGCTCAAACGCGTTCGTCGCGTCCAGCACATGCTCGGCGAACTTCGTCGTCAACTGCGTCAGTTCAATGTCGATCTCGGCCGACCGTTTCTTCCCTGACGCGTCAAGGTCCGCGCCCGACAGCCGGAACGCCTCCAGCGTCTTTTTCAAATGCCGCGCACGCACGCCCGTTAGCGCCCTGGCGTCGTCGGTGGCGGCGTACGCTTTCAGCGCCCGCCACAACCCGTCGTGCAGCCGGATCGAGGAGTAGAACTCGCTCGCCGGACCCTGCACCGCGTTGTGCGCCTCCCGCAGTTCGGGGTAGGTGGCCACCGATTCCAGGTGACGCACCACGCCGAACGCCACATCGAGCGGCTCGGTCGCATGGTCGAGCGCGAACATCGTGTTTTCGTAGGTGCGCGGCCCGTCGAACGCCGCGATCGCTTCAATCCGTTCCCGCGCCTCGGCGATCAACTGCGTGATCGACGGCACCACATGCTCGGCTTTGATCTGGTCGAACGGAATCGCAAAAGGAATCGAAAGGAGGGGATTGTCGGCACTCATGAGACTATCCCTTCCAGCCTACCGCGATGCGCCAACTCCCCTTGGCCCGGACTACTTCAAAAACCCGCTCCGTCCGCTCCCCGCCGCCGACACCACATCGTTCCGCTCGTCGTCGAGCGCCAGCACCCGCCGCAACAACGGCGATAGCCGCCCCTGCGTCTCCGCCCTTAACAGCTTCTTCTGATACTGCTGCTGCGGCAGATCTCCCCGGACAAAAAACCCGTGCAGCGACCGCCGCGGCTTCTCCGTCCGGTTCGCCGTCCCCCCGTGCCACATGTGCGAGTTCATGAAGATCACGTCCCCCGCCCGCCCCAGCACCACCTGCTCCTCCGGATGCGGCGCGTTCGCGTCCGC
>CAYMTH010000555.1:1840-4103 GCA_964393235.1 uncultured Solibacteraceae bacterium
TGCCCCGACCGGTGCGACCCCGGTACAAACCGCGTCGGCCCGTTATCTTCCGTAAAATCGTCCAGCATCCAGATCGAGTTGAAGACCGCGTTCCCCTTCTCGTCCGGCACCAGCCCCATGTCGCAATGCAGCGGCTGCTGCGCCTGGTCCCCCGGCAGCGCCGCCCGGTAGTTCAGGCTCGACAGCTTCCAGTCCGGCCCCAGCACCGCCTCGGCCGCCTCCAGCAGGTCCGGATGCGACACCAGCCGCTCGAAACACTCCCCCTTGTCCACCAGGTTCGCCAGCCGGTCGCTCCCCGCCTCTTTCCGGAACTCCCCGCCCGCATTCTCGCCCTCTTCTTCCAGCAATCGCGCCGTCGCCGCCCGTAACTCTTCCAGCCACGCCGCGTCCATCAACCCGCGCACAATCAGGTACCCTTGTTCCTGAAGCTGTTGCTTCTCTTCGGCCGTCATCGCCTCGATCATAACGCATGGAGTTTCGTCGCATCCTCGTTCGCGCCACCAACTGGATTGGTGACGCCGTCATGTGCGTTCCCGCGCTCGCCGCCCTGCGCCAGCGCTTCCCCGACGCCCACATCACCCTCCTCGCCATGCCGTGGGTCGCCGGCCTCTACGACGCCTCCCTCATCGACGACGTCCTCCCCTACACCCTCGCCCGCGGCGCCAAAGACCTCCGCGCCAAGTACAAACTCGCCCGCCAGCTCCAGCGCATGAACTTCGATTGCGCCATCCTCCTGCCCAACTCGTTCGATTCCGCCGCCCTCGTCTGGGCCGCCCGCATCCCCGTCCGCATCGGCTACTCCCGCGACGCCCGCGGCCTCCTCCTCAGCGACCCCATCTCCCCCCCCAAACCCGGCGAAATCCCGCCTCACCAGCGCTTCTACTACCTCGAACTCCTCCGCCGCGCCGGCCTCATCGACCGCGTCCCCCCCGTCGAAGCCATCCGCCTCCCCGGCATCGACCACCTCGCCCGCCTCGGCCACCAGATCCTCCACCAGCGCCACCTCGGCGGCGATTGGATCGGCGTCAGCCCCGGCGCCGCCTACGGCACCGCCAAACGCTGGCTCCCCGAACGCTTCGCCGACGCCGCCGTCCAGCTCGCCCGCCAGACCAATACCTCCGTCGCCCTCTTCGGCTCCTCCGACGAACGCCCCCTCTGCGACCAGATCAAGGCCCGGATCGAAAAGGAAGACATCCGCGTCCACAACTTCGCCGGCGAAACCAAACTCGACGAGTTCATCGCCATCGCCGCCACTTGCACGGCTTTCCTGACCAACGACTCCGGCGCCATGCACATCGCCAGCGCCCTCGCCGTTCCCACCGTCACCGTCTTCGGCGCCACCGACCACGTCGCCACCGGCCCCACCGGCCCCCTCGCCCGCATCGTCCGCGAACCCGTCGACTGCGCCCCCTGCCTCCTCCGCGAATGCCCCATCGACCACCGCTGCATGAAGGCCGTCGAAGCCGGCAAAGTCGTCAAAACCGCCCTCGAACTCATCCAGCTCAAAGCCGCCTCCAGCTAAACTAGAAGCAATGCTCGACACCCGGACCAAGATCGTCTCGGCCGAAACCGCGCTCGCCAGCCTCAACGGCCGGCGCGTCGTCGCCGCCTATTTCGATCCCATGGTCTCCTCCCATACCCGCCGCCTCCGCGAACTCGCCGAAAAGTACGGCCCCCTCACCGTCTGCGTCTGCGACCCGCCCGATCCCCTCCTCCCCGCCCAGGCCCGCGCCGAACTCGCCGCCGCCTGCCGCGATGTCGAAACCGTCGTCATCGGCCCCGAAATCCTCTTCCACCTCGGCTTCTTCATCGACGAACGCCACGCCGATCTCGCCCGCCGCGAAGAGCTCATGCGGCACGTCTTCAGCCGGCAGAATGCCTAGCGGCCCCCACATCCTGCTCATTCGCCTCGGCGCCTTCGGCGACGTCCTCCACGCCCTCCCCGCCGCCGCCTCACTGCGCCGCACCATCCCCGGCGCCCGCCTCACCTGGGCCATCGACCCCAAATGGCAGTGGCTCCTCGCCGGCAACCCCGACGTCGATACCGTTCTCCCCGTCAACCGCCGTTCCACCGAAAGCCTCCGCGCCGCCTGGCGCTTCTTCCGCGCCAACCCCGTCGATATCGCCATCGACGTCCAGGGCCTCATCAAATCCGCCCTCCTCGCCCGCGCCTCCGCCGCCCCCCCCCCCCCCCGCTTCTCCCCCCCCCCCCCCCCCCCACGCGCCCCCCGGCCCTTCCTTAACAAACCCCCCACCCCCCCCC
>CAYMTH010000556.1:0-3591 GCA_964393235.1 uncultured Solibacteraceae bacterium
GCTCCGGCCCGGCCGGAGCAGCCGGCGGCCGGGTGTCGGGAGAGGGGATTCGAGCGGGAGCCGGCGGCGGCGCGGGTGGTTGGCGCGGGGGGGATCGCCGCGACGGTGCTGTTCGGGCTAGGGCTGTTACGAGAGAGGGAGCGGCCGTTGCCGCAACCCGTGGCGGCCGTGGCGCCGGCGCCCGCACCGGCGGCGGTTGCCGTGGAGGTCCCGGAGGCGCCGCGATGGAACGCGGGAGCATCGTGCGGGTAAGGTTGTCGAAGGCCAGCCTGCCCGAGTTCGGTATTCCGGTGAGCCCGGAGGTCTGGAACGAATCGATTCCGGCGGATGTGGTGTTGGGGGAGGACGGAACGATGCGGGCCGTCCGGTTTGTGAGAACGAGTCAATAGGAGACGATAATGAGCAAGCAATTCTGGTTAGCGGCGGCCGCAGCGGCGACATTGACCGGGCAGACACCGCAGATGATTGAAGATAAGCGCGTCCATGTGATCGCGGCGCCGATCGGAGCACCGGTGCCGCAGGTCACGTGGCTGAGCGCGGAGTCGAGCTTCGAGGCGACGCTGGTGAAAGGGGTGCCGTTCACGGGCGAATTCGTTACTGAGAACACGCAGGCGCTGGCTGACGGGAACCGGATCCGGAGTACGAACACGACGGCGTTCGCGCGAGACGGAGAGGGCCGGACGCGGCGGGAGATGACGTTGGGCGCGATCGGACCGTTCGCGACCGGGGCGCCGAAGAAGACCATCTTCATCCACGACCCGGTTTCAAAGATCGACTACATCCTCGATCCGGATGGAAAGACGGCGCGGAGGATCAACGTCGGGCTGATGACGGTGAGGACGACCTCGGCGGAGGGGAAGGACGTGGTGATTCACCACGCGGGGCCCGGACCGGTGGCAATGGAACGGATGCCGCTGCCACCCGGGTTGGTGGCGCAGGGCGAGGCCGGGGCGGTGGTGCGGCAAAGGATTATCGTAGGTTCGACTGGGGTGAATGAGCGGGCGTCGACGGTCTCCGACAATGTCAGGACCGAATCACTCGGGAAACGGATGATCGAGGGCGTCGAGGCGGAGGGTTCGCGCACGACGGTGACGATTCCGGCGGGGCAGATCGGGAACGAGCGGGCGCTCGATACGGTCTCCGAGCGGTGGTATTCGAACGAGTTGAAGACGGTCGTCATGACGACGCGCCGGGATCCGCGGACGGGCGAGAACACGTACAAGCTGACAAACCTGCGGCGGGGCGAACCGGCGCGGCAGATGTTCGAGGTTCCGGCGGATTACAAGATCATCGACGAGCCCGCAGCCGGCAATGTCATCCGCATGCGGGTGGAGAAGAAACAGGAGTAGCGGCTAGACTGAAAGGGTGGTCAATCTGCCCAATCCGCTGAGCGATCCGGAGCTTTTCACGCTATCGAAAGGGCTGGCGGTACTCACCTCGATGATTACCCCGGCCCTGTTGCTTTCCGCTTCAGGCACCTTCATTCTCTCGACGTCGCAGCGATTGGGGCGTTGCGTGGACCGGATCCGGAGGATTTCGGAACAACTGGAGTATCAGATCGACCCGGCGACGCACAAGCCGCTGAGTCCGGAGCGGACGGAGATGCTGCTGCGGATGCTGGACTACAGCGGGCGGCGGGCGCGGATGCTGGCCGGGGTGATGATCAGCTTCTATTTGGCGGCGGGTTCGTTCGTATTCACGAGTGTGGCGATCGGTGTCGCATCGATGCTGGTGACCACGCTGAGCTGGCTGCCGGTGGCGATGGGGATTACAGGCGCGCTGTTCATGAGCTACGGCGGATTCCGGCTGATTTTCGAGGCGCGTCTGTCGGAGGAGAGCCTGCTCGAAGAGATCGCCTTCGTTGAGAAAAGCGCGGCGAAGTTTTCCGGCGAGCGGAAGGCGTAGCGGCGGGGATACGCCTTCGCGCCGGGTGCGTTAACGGGTGCGGAACTTCGAGTTAAGTGCGGCCAGCTTGTCCTGCATACTGGGCTGGTTGCGCTGCGGGTTCTGCGGCGGGCGGCCGCCGGCGGCCTTCGGCTTCGGTTCGAGCGCCTTGATGGAGAGCGCGATGCGCTTGGCCTTCAGGTCGACCGAGAGCACCTGCGCCTTGACGATCTGACCGGCCTTCAGCGCCTCGCTCGGCTCGGAGATGAAGCGGTGGCTGATCTCGCTGACGTGGACGAGCCCGTCCTGGTGAACGCCGATATCGACGAAGGCGCCAAACTTGGTGACGTTGGTGACGACGCCCTCGAGCACCATGCCAGCGGAGATGTCCTTCATCTCCTTAACGTCTTCACGGAACTTGGGCGCCACGAACTTGTCGCGCGGGTCCCGGCCTGGCTTGCGGAGTTCCTCCTTGATGTCGCCGAGGGTGAAGATGCCGACGGTCTCCGTCTTGAAGCCCTGAATATCGACCTTCTCGGCGAGTTCGGGGCGGCGGATCAGTTCATCGACCGAGACGCCCATCGACGAGGCGATCTTCTCGACGACCGGGTACGATTCCGGATGGACCGCGGTCATGTCGAGCGGGTTGTCGCCGCCGCGGATACGAAGGAAGCCGGCGGCCTGTTCAAAGGTCTTCGGGCCGAAGCCGGGGACGGCCATCAGCTGCGTGCGGCTGCGGAAACGGCCGTTTTCGTTGCGGAATTCGACGATTTTCTGCGCCGTTCGCTCGTTGACACCGGCGACGTAGCGAAGCAGCGCCCAGGAGGCGGTGTTGAGATCGACGCCGACGCGGTTCACGCAGCTTTCCACCGTCTGTTCGAGGCCCTGCTTGAGCTTGCGCTGGTCGACGTCGTGCTGATACTGGCCGACGCCGATGGACTTCGGATCCACCTTGACGAGTTCGGCGAGCGGGTCCTGGAGGCGGCGGGCGATGGAGATGGCGCCGCGAACGGTGAGGTCGAGGTCCGGGAACTCCTGGCGGGCGATTTCAGACGCCGAATAGACCGACGCGCCGGCCTCGCTGACGGTGACGTGGAAGACGGTGGGCAGGTTCGCCTGGCGAAGGAAGTCGCCGACGAACTGCGAGACCTCGCGCGACCCGGTGCCGTTGCCGATCGCGAGGGCCTGGGCGTTGTGCTGCTGAATGAGCGTCGAGAGCGTGCGGGCGGCGCCGATCACGTCGTTCTTCGGCTCGAGCGGATAGATGACGGTGTGGGCGAGGATTTTGCCGGTGTCATCGACCACGGCTACTTTGCAGCCGGTGCGAATGCCGGGGTCGATGCCGATGACGCGCAACTGGCCGGCGGGCGGCGCGAGCAGGAGATTCTCCAGGTTTTCGCGGAAGACGCGGATGGCTTCTTCGTCGGAGCGATCCTTGAGTTCGAGGCGGATTTCGGTCGGGATGGAGGGGTTCAACAGGCGGTCGTAGCCGTCTTCGATGGCTTCGGCGAGGTGGGATTCCCATTCGCCCGGTTCGCGGATGATCCGTGAGCGGAGCCATGCAACGGTCTCGTCGCGGTCAAGCTCAATTTCAAAGTGCAGGAAGCCTTCTTTGGCGCCGCGGCGGATGGCGAGCATGCGGTGGGAGGGAATCGTCTTGGCGAGTTCCGGGAACTCGGCGTACATCTTGTACTTGCCTTCGGGGTC
>CAYMTH010000556.1:3601-4101 GCA_964393235.1 uncultured Solibacteraceae bacterium
TCCTCCATGCCGGGGATAGCCTTGGCGGTGACCTTGCCGCGCTCCATCATCATCTGACGGACGGCCTTGCGGTAGTCGGCGTTCTCGGCGACCATTTCGGAGATGATGTGGCGGGCGCCTTCGAGCGCCTCGGCCGGCGAGCCGACGCCGAGTTCGGCGTTGACGAAAGTGGCGGCGAAATCGGCGAGCGGCGTGCCGTTGGACTGCTGCCCCCAGAGGTACATCGCGAGGGGTTCAAGGCCTTTCTCGCGGGCGACGCTGGCCTTGGTTTTGCGCTTGGGCTTGTAGGGGAGGTAGAGGTCCTCGAGTTCGCTCTTGTCGAGCGTTTTCTCGATTTTCGCCTGCAGTTCGGGCGTCAGCTTGCCCTGTTCCTTGATGGAGTCAAGGACGGTGACTTTGCGTTCTTTTAGTGCTCCGGGGTCCTCGGGGATTTACACGGGCGAAGGGACTCGATCCCTACCCGGCGTGCTGGTGGTCTCCTTGCGGTAGCGGGCGATGAA
>CAYMTH010000557.1:0-3059 GCA_964393235.1 uncultured Solibacteraceae bacterium
GGCCTCAACGTCGAGGTCGCCCAGCGCCTCCGCGTCGACATCGTCTTTGAACTCGGCAGCGTCTCGGAATCGGTCGAAATCAAGGCCGAAATCCCGCGCATCCAAACCGAGGACTCCTCGCTCGGCACCGTCGTCGAACAGCGCCGCATCGAAGACCTCCCCCTCAACGGCCGCCACGTCTTCAACCTCGTCAAGGTCGTCGCCGGCGTTGTCCCGCGCTCCAACGCCACCGATGGCTTCGCCGAAGTCAACAACCAGACCTTCTCCCAGATGCGCATCAACGGCGGCCCCGCCTACGGCAACCAGTTCTTCCTCGACGGCGTCTCCAACACCGCTGCCGTCCACAACGAAATCTCCGTCGTCCCCATGGCCGACTCCGTCATGGAGTTCCGCGTCGAAACCAACGCCCTCAAAGCCGAGTACGGCCAGACCGCCGGCGGCGTCATCAACGCCGTCACCAAGTCCGGCGGCAACCAGTTCCACGGCTCGCTCTACGAGTTCCTCCGCAACGACGCCATGGACGCCCGCAACGCCTTCTCCACCCGCCCCGACCCCCGCACCGGCCGCATTAAGCAGGTGCTGCGCTACAACCAGTACGGCGGCACGCTCGGCGGCCCGGTCATCATCCCTAAACTCTACAACGGCAAAAACCGCACCTTCTTCTACGCCGGCTGGGAGCAGTGGAAATGGCGCTCCACCGGCGCCCCGCAGATCGGCACCGTCGCCACCGACGTCCAGCGCAACGGTGACTTCTCGCAGACCTTCGACGCCCGCGCCCAGTTGATCCCCATCTACGACCCCGCCACCACCGCGCCCAACCCCGCCGGCTCCGGCTTCGTCCGCAGCCTCTTCCCCGGCAACGTCGTCCCGCGGTCCCGCTTCGACGCGCTCGCCCTCCGTGTGCTGCCCTACATGCCGACCGCGAACGCCGCCCCCACCGATCCCGTCACCAACGTCAACAACTTCGTCTCGCTCGCCAAATCGACCTCCGACCAGACCGTTTCCACCAGCCGTATCGACCACCGCATCGGCCAGAACGACAGCCTCTTCTTCCGCTACTCGTTCACCTGGAATACGCTGAAAAACGCCGGCTGGGGCCTCGGCGCCGCCGATCCTGGCGCCCGCAACGACCAGCGCGACAACCACAACGCCGTCCTCGCCTGGACCCGCGTCGTCTCGCCCTCCATCGTCAACGACGCCCGCTTCGGCATCACCCGCCAGTACCTGCCCTTCCTCCATCCCAGCTTCGATCAGGGCTGGCCCGCCAAGCTCGGCTACCCCTCCATCATTCCCCAGGACACCTTCCCGCCCGTCCAGATCGCCGGCCTGCTGACCATCGGCAACCCCAATTTTTCCGGCGGTCTCCGCGCGCAGAACATCGGCCAGATCGTCGATCAGGTCAGCATCGCTCGCGGCAAGCACAGCCTCAAGGCCGGCGTCGACATCCGCGACTGGCGCAACAGCTTCATCAACCGCCTGAACCCCTCCGGCAACTTCTCCTTCACGCAGGCGCTCACCGGCAACCCGCTTTCCCCGGCCGGCAACGGCATCGGCCTTGCGACCTTCCTGCTCGGCGAAGTCTCCAGCGGCACGATCGGCTACCGGCCGTTCTTCCAGTCGCGCGCCACGCCGCTCGCCCTCTACATCCAGGACGACTGGAAGATCACCTCCCGCCTGACGCTCAACCTCGGCCTCCGCTGGGACGCCAGCTTCGGCTTCACCGAACTCCACAACCGCCACTCGAACTTCGAGGGGGACACCATCAACCCCGAAACGAAGATGCCAGGCACGCTTGTCTACTCCGGCGTCAACGGCGTCCCCGAGTCCTACGTTGATGTCGACAAGAACAACTTCGGCCCGCGCGTCGGCTTCGCCTGGGCGCCCGGCAAGGACGGCAAGACCGCCGTCCGCGGCGGCTATGGCCTGATCTACCTGCCCATCGAGAGTTGGTTGATCGTTCCCGACAACCAGAACGCCCTCGGCTTCAGCGTCGACACGCAGTTCGTCCCGGCCGGCGGCGGCCCCGTTCGCGCCTTCAAGTTCAGCGAAGGCCCCTCGGCCATCCTGCAGCCCCTCGGCGCCGCCGGCGGCCCCAGCGCCTTCCGCGGCCAGAACGTCCGCTCGCAGTCCCGCAACATCCCCACCGGTTACATGCAGCAGTGGAACTTCGCCGTGCAGCGCTCGCTGTTCGCCGGCTGGACCGTGCAGCTGGCCTACGTCGGCAGCAAGGGCACCAAGATCTTCGGTGGCAACTACGACCTGAACCAGCTCGACCCGAAGCACTACGCGCTCGGCCTCTCGCTGCAGGACCAGCTCCCGAACCCCTTCTTCGGCCAGATCTCGACCGGCGCCCTCTCCGGCCGCACCGTCGCCCGCAGCCAGCTACTGCGCCCCTACCCGGACTACCTGCAGGTCACCACCTGGGCGAACATGAACCTCTCGTCGTCCTACCACTCCGTGCAGATCTCGGCCGAAAAACGCTTCTCCTCGGGCCTGTCGATGCTCGTCAACTACACCAAGGCCAAGCTCATCACCGAGTGCTTCGCCATCGGCGGCGGCAGCGGCGGTGACACATGCACCGGCGAATACCGCATCGGCCGCTTCAACCGCCGGCTCGACCGCTCGCTCGACCAGGACGACATCGCCAGCCGCCTCGTCATGTCCGGCGTCTACGAGCTCCCCGTCGGCAAGGGCCGCCGCTTCCTCGCCAACTCCAACGCCGTCGTCAACGGCGTCCTCGGCGGCTGGCAGATGAACGGCATCGGCACCTTCCAGAGCGGCCTCCCGCTCGCCGTCCGCGGCGCCAACAACTTCACCGGCATCAACTTCCCGGACGTCCTCCGCGACCCCACGCTCCCGGCCGGTCAGCGCACGCCCGAGCGCTGGTTCGACACCGACGCCTTCCGCAACCCGGTCAACTTCGTCATCGGCAACGCGCCCCGCACGCTGCCCAAGACCCGCGGCCCCGGCCTCACCGACATCAGCTTCTCCATCTTCAAGACCTTCGCCCTCGGCGAGCGCGCCAAGCTCGAAGCCCGCGGCGAGTTCTTCAACGCCCT